>JASHQD010000576.1 GCA_030037755.1 Terriglobia bacterium | reverse complement strand
CCAGGATGAAGGGCCGGAAGCTATTGTAGACGGAGATGGGGTTACTAAACATGTTGGCCGCGGTCCCCGTCGCGCCACCGGGATTGCCGTTGACTCCCACCGAGTTCGGATTGTCCGAGCCCGAGGAAACCACAACGCCCTGTTGGTGCGAGTTGCTGAGGCTGGCTGTACTGATGTCGATCGGCACCGCCGAAGCGCCGTTCTCAGCGTAGCCGGCTCCCATTTCGAGGCCTCCCGTGTAGAACTCGAGCGGCGCGCCGCTGCCGAACGTGAATACGGGTGCGACCGACCAACCGGAGATCAGGCGGCTGACGGCCCCGTTGGAACTGGACCAGCGCTGCCCGGTGCCGAAGGGCAATGCGTAGGCGCCGAGAACGTTCATGGTGAACTTCCGGTCCCACGGCTGAGGGGTCCAGTCGTCGGCCAGGTCGAAGACATTGTCGGGCGTGTCCAGAGTGTACGTCTGCGAAAGCCCGAGCGTGCCCAAGGCGTGACCGTACGTTGCGTTGGCATTCAGCGTCAGCCCGTGCGAGCTTTTCTCCGTAAATTTCATCACCAAGGCCTGGTAATTGGAGAACCCGTCCGAGGTGTTCGCGTAGGGCCCGTAAGCGGTCGACTGTCCGGTATCGGTGTACAGTGCCATGGGCAGCGTCCAGCTCCCGCTCGTCTCCATGATGCTCCAGGTGTCCGTTACGTCTTCGGTGGTGATGTAGGGCAGGGCATTCGCGGCCAGCGCCGCCGTGCAACTCGTCGAGCCCTTGCAGAACGCCGAGTTCGTCCCGCCCAGGCCAGTTTCGAAGAAGGGCTGCGGCGATACCGCGCTGGCGGCTGTGCCATTGTGCAACTGCGTCCAGAGGGCTGCATAGGCTTGAGCGAACGTTTGCCCGCCCAGTTTGGTCATCCAAGGGACGGCGTTCATGTCAATCCCCTGGAAGAGGTGGTTGCCAAAAACACCCAGGTACCCGACCTCAACGATCATGTTGTTCTTGAGTTGGCGCTGGATGCTGAAGTCGACCTGGTCGGTGTTGTTCGGGCGGAAATTCTGATCCATGCTGTCAGTCAACTCGGCTGAGGGAGCGTTGACGCCGGGTTGAACCGGGCTCGACAGCGTGGGCGTAAGTGCCGGCAGGGGCACGGCCAGGCCATCGGCGTTGCTGCCAATGCGGAAAGCGTCGGCAGGGGTGACGCCTCTCACCGCCGTGCAAGCGCCGGTCATCGAGGGAACGCAAGAGACGGGCTGCAAGAAGCCGTCGCCCAGGACCGGGTTCGACACGACGTTGATGCCGAGGTCACGGGAATAGAACCGGCCGTAACCGCCGCGAATGACCGTCGCCTGGTGCCCCAGGAGCGTTCCCAAGAAGCCACTGTCGAAACTGGGGCTCCAAGCAATGGAGACCCGCGGGCCGAACGCTCCGTAGAAAGGATGGAAGGGATACTTCAGTCCGGAACCCACCGCGCCCACGGGCGAGAATCCCTCAATGGGAGCATAGACCTGCCCGTTGTTGGCAGCCGCCTGGCGCTGTGTAATAAAAGCGTTGTAGGTGATGGGGTTGTCGTCGGAATCGACCAGTACATCCTGACGGCCGTTCAGATCGTGAGGCGGCATCTGGACCATGTAGTTCAGGCCCAGATTGACGGTGAGATTCGGCCTGACCTTCCACGAATCGTTGATGTAGGTGCTGGGCGTATTCACGGTCACGTAGCTCGCCGCGGGTGTCCCGAGCGGATTCAACTGCAGGTTGGGTCCGGTGCGCGTAGCCACGATTGAGGAGTGGTTCACGATACCGAGGATGTCAGCATAGTACTCGTTCCACTTGTCCAATTCGGAGGCATTGCCGGGATCGAGACACTGCGTGGTCACTCCGTTGCCGCACGGCCGGGGCTGGAAGTCGGGCGTCATGGCGACCGAACCGTCGTCCACTTCATAGACCAGGTTGGTCAGACCGCCCACCACGTTGTCGTAGCGATTGAAGTGCCACCACTCGTGCAGGTAGTCGCCGCCGAACTGGAACATGTGGGTGCCCCTCAGCCACGTTATTTCGTCGCGGAAGTCATAATTGTGCTCGTACCAGGCGCGGTTACGGGAATTCTGCGTGTCAATGTTCACCGGAATCAGCGCGTTGGTGGACTCGCCGTCAATCTCGATGGCTCCCGCCGACCCTGAAATCTGGGGCGTTTGCACACCGTTGCGAATCCAGTTCCACTCGTTGCGCGTGTAGCCGAAGTGGAAGGTGTTGGTCAGGGTGGAGCTGATGGTGGTGGTCAGCGCAGTGTTGTAAACAAACGGCTGATTGTTGTTCGAGGAAGCGGAGGCCGGCACGCCCAGCTTATCCCCCGAAAGCAGGCCGCCAATATCCACTTCATTGGTTGTCGGAATATTCTGCTTGAACCAACGGTACGTGTTCGTCCAGCGGTTTTTGGAACCAAAGTCATGGTCGATGCGCCCGATCCATTCGTCGTTTTCGAGCGGCAGGGTCAGGTTAGCACCATAGCTGAAAGTGTTATACCCGTCGCAGCCGCCCGCGCCGGGCGCGCAGGCAAGCTGCCCACTGCTGGTGTAGTTGGCGTCGGGCATGTAGTTCTGCCAGATGGTCGAGACTGCGCTGCTCATGCCGATGCCGCGAGGATCGCAGGGCAGGCCACCCTGGGGTCCGCAAACGTTGAGCGGCTGGTTCAGGTTGAAGGTTTGGTTGCCTTCCGCAGTTGGAATCGTGATGATGCCCTCGCGAAGGGCGGCCCCCGGCACCGAGCGGTAGAATTGTCCCGTGGTGTTGAACGGGTAGCGCTGGGCCTCATAATTCACGTAAAAGTAGGTCCCGCCGCCCAACACATGCTTGGGCAGCATCGGCCCGCCTACGTCAAAGCCGTAGCGATTCTGGTGCGATTTGGGTTTGGGGACGGCGGCGAAATTGTTACTCCAGCTGTTGGTGTTCAGCCAGTCGCCCTGAAAGAAGTCGTAGGCGGCGCCGTGGAACTGATCCGTGCCTCCCTTGGTGGTCGCCAGCAATTCTCCGCCCGAGGAGGTGTTGAAGTCGGCAGTCATGTTGTTGGTGTTGACCGTGACTTCCTGAATCGACTCGATCGGCGTTGGGACCACGCCCCGCTGGTCGCCGGAGAAGCCATTGATGTAGCCGTTGTCACCCTCGAGGCCGCTGGTGTTGTTGCTGCCGTCGAGCATAAAGGTGTTCTGGTCAGGCGTTGCGCCGGCGATGGACCCGGCCATGACATCGCTGACAGTCCCGTGGAAGCTCGGGGCTGCGGTGGGCTGCAAATTCAACAGGGCCGAGACGTCACGATTAATGCTGGGAAGATCCAACATCGTGACATTATTCAGAGTCGAGCCCATGGTGGACGATAGAGTCTGCAACTCGGCGCCGGGAGAGCCCTGAACCTCAACCGTCTGCGTTGTGGCGCCGACCTCCATCGTCAAATTCAGGGTCAGGGTCTGGCTCAAAGACACGGCTTGGCCTGACACTTCCAGCATCCGGAAACCCTGCTTACTGACGCTCACATCATACGAGCCGATTTCCAGATCCAGGAAGGCGAAGCGGCCCGCAGCATTGGTCGGCTGGTGCTGTTCAGCCTTGGTGGCAACGTCTGTCAGAGTGACTTGAGCTCCGGCGATCACGGCTCCACTCTGATCCGTAACTTGCCCGACGATGCTTCCGGTGGCGTTCGCCTGCCCCCAAACCAGCGCTGGAATGAGCAGGAACAGCCCCGTCAGACTTATCCTCGACAGTACGCGCATGGACGTACCCCCTTCTGATGGAATCCCAGACTCCTCAGACGCAAAACGCAGTGGTGGTAGAAAGTGGAGAAGCCGCGCCCGACCCGCGCGGCGTGCGGAAGGTGAGGTCGAATTGAAGAAACGCCCGTGAAAACGATCGAACGCGCCCACGCCGGTCAACCTCCGGTTTGACCCAACGTTGCAGACTTCGATTGCTTCTCAGGCCGCCAAGCGTGGTAGTAGACACTGGTTACAAATGCGTGTCAAGCGAAATCTTGATCGTTTAATCTTATTGCTAACCGTAAACTTCTTACATTGTGGGACCGCTGGAATCGGGCTGATCGCGGGCGCTACACCGCGCTGATCCAAGGCCTCGCGGTGTCTCCTGCCGGCCGCCGCCTGCCGACGGTAGCCCGCCGGCGTTCCATTCCGGGACCAGAGCGATGCATGGCCACGGTGAGGACGTAGGCCAGGTCGCGCGGCGCCAAGGGCGGCACGATGAAATCCGCAGCGCCGGCATCCTGGGTGTCCAGATAGAGTCGCATGTCCACGAGCCGGGAGATAACGATGACCGGAGTGGCGCCGGCCACCTCGCGCGCGAGGCGGATAGCGTCCTTCCACGTGCCGTCGGGCAGCACAGCGTCCGTCAGAACCAAGTCGACGCCCGCACCCCTCAGCACGCTTCGCGCCTCGGCCTGATCATGACCGTGCCAGGTGCGAATCCTCAGTTGGTGAAGGGTCTCTTCCAGCCCGCGGAAGGCCTCGGGGTCGTTGTGAACCAGCAACACGGAGCGTACATCGTCCATAGGTGCCTCCACGCGGCGAAGCGCAGCTAATGTGAAAGCTATTGCGCTACGATCCAACTGTGGCGGGCCCCTGGTCTGTGACTGCGATCACAGCCTTGTGTGACTCGCGGTCACAATACTCTGGACTTCTCATTCGTGTCCGTGCCGCCCTCAGGGCCGGCTCGACGGGAGACTCTGCGGGAGCTATTCAGGGGTGGGATTCGAAGGCTGCTCAGAGGCCTGCTGAGGCGGCATCTTGGGCTTGCTGACTTTCTCCGCCGAGTCAACGTTGAATACCCGGAAGCCCGAATACTGGTGCTCGTTGCGGAGGTTCCTGTTGGCCCACGACACCGTAACGCTCACGTCGCGCGGCAGCCAGAATCCGCCTTGAACACCCTTGAAGTGGACCTCGGCGTAGTTGATGTCGGTGGTCTGCCGCGACAGCCTCACTTCCGGCAGCGGCTTCAGCAGATCGGTGCGCAGGCGGAGAATCTGATAGGTCTGAGAATTAATCCAGGCCAGACCCTGCGTGAATGTCGTTACGAAGTTGCCGTTGTACTTGAACGTGCCGTAGAGCTTCGATTTCGCGGGAACCTGGGCGAAAGCGACCACATCAGCGTCAACGCCGTCCACCTGCTGGCGTCCCAGGAAACGGAACTCGGACTGGGCCTGATAAGCCGGATGAAAAATCAGCGAGGCGGACGTGAAGCCCGAGGTCAGCATGTATCCGTCGCTCAAACCCGACAGCTGGCCATGTTGATCGTTCAGGGAGGCACGAAACTCGCTGAATTCCGGCCCCCAGCTCTGCTGAGGCATGACGCACAGGTAATAGAATTTCTCGTCCACCTCGCCTTCGCGCTTTCCGCGCCGGCTGAGCTTCTCCTGATGCACTTCCTCGACGGAACTCGTATTGGGATAATTCCGGAATGAGTTCTCCACGTTCTTGCCCACGGCGCTGAGGATATCCGCCAGGGGCGACTGATCCGGCGCCGCTACCAGTGTCTTCAGCTCCGGCGTGGTTCGGCGCAGATAATCGATGGGCTCTTCGACATCCGTCTTCGGCCCTTTGGCGTAGGCTAACTCAACGTTCTTTCTCTGCTGCACGAGCGTGTAAAGTTCACGGACGTTGACCGGCATGCTCTTGATGTCCCGGCCGTCCAGGAAGCGCGCCATCTCGGCGCGGGCATCGTCGGTTGCGCCCTCGTTGAGCAGCGCCTTGACGCGGAGGAACCTGGCATCGGGCGCGGCGCCTGCGGCCAACGCCTGCGCCAGGTAGGAATCGGCGGCGGCCCAGTTTTCGAGCATCAAGTTCGCGCGTCCTGCTTCCTGCAGCGCGAGGGGATCCTTTGGCGCATATTTGAGCGCCTCGATACAGTACGCCGCAGCCTGCGAATAGTTGTGATGCCAGCTCTGGAGCACGCCGTACAGCAGCAGGGGCTCTTCACGGGCGGCCTTATGATCCTTCACGCTGGTGCTGACGGCGTCCTCGAGATCGCGGTCCGCGCTGTCCCAATCCCCCGAACCGATGTCAGCGAGCGCCAGGGTCACGCGGCAGTCGAGACAGGCCGGATCACGCTCCACCACACTGCTGAGCGATCCGATCGCGCGGTCGGGACGGTTTCGAACCAGCAAGTCGTCCACGCCGCGCGCGTAATCCTTCTCGGATTTCTGGGAGAGACCGTCCGCAGGGCCAAGATTTTTCAGGCGCGATGCGAGCGACGGAACCAGGTCCTCCTGCGACAGCAAATCGGAATCGGGCTGAGGGCTGCGCAGGGTTATGATAACCATCCACGTCTTCTCGGGATCCAGGAAGTGAACGATCTCGTGGCCCTTCAAGTACCCCTTCTTGCTGGCCACTAGCTGCAGCCTCAGGTCCTTGGTGAAACTCGCGTTGAGCGAAAACTCCGCGTTGAAGCGGCCGAGGACGTCGCTCTGAACGAGTCGCTGGTCGGCACCGCCATTCAGCGCCTCCACCACGACTTTCGCGCCCTGAACCGGATTGCCATCAAGATCCTTGACCACGCCCTGTATGGCCCAGTGCTTTTGCATGAGGTAGTAAGGACTATTGAAGGACCCACCCTGACCCGTCACCGCTCCCGCACTGACTTGAGCCGCAGCCGGCAACGAGCACAGGCAGGTGGCGGCGATAATCGCGAAAGCGCGACGGCTGGAACTCACGGGCATCCCCTTGGCAGTTGACCGCTTTGAATCACTCTGAGGCGTCCTTATATTACATCGGGTCGTCATCGCGTACAACCGCCCGGCATCTGCGGCATCTGTGGCAGCGATTTCGGTTGTTTGGGCGGGATCCTGTTAACCAAACTCGTCGAGCGCCGTTATATCCGGTGGGGAAGCTGACAAACGATGCACCCCAGAGCCGGGCCGGCGACAGGCATGGCCCAGGCCAGAGAGGGACGAAGATGATGATGCAAAGCGTGAAGCGCTCAAGAACACTTTTGGCCGGGGCAGGCGCGGCGGTACTGATCGCCTGGATGGCCGGCGCCGGCGCCAGAACAACGCTGGGCTTCCAGAGGCCCAATGCCGTCGAGGTGGGAACGCACGAGGCCACGGCTCCAAGCGATATGCAGATCGACGCCGAGCGCGGCGCCCTCGATCGCTTCCTCGACTCGCACCCGGAGATCGAGGCGGACATTATCAATGATCCGCCGAGAATCGACGATCCGAACTACATCCACGAGCATGCTGAACTCCAGGCATTCATGGAGAGCCATCCGCTGGTCAAGGCGGACCCGCGGTCGTTTCTGAGCCCGCAATCGTGGCGCTTCCAGAATCGGCGCAGCGACATGGACGAACTCTTCAGCTGGCTGGTACCCTTCGCGGTCTTCATCTGCTGCCTGGTCGCTCTGCTCGGAGTGCTGCGGACGGTGCTCGAGAATCGGCGCTGGAACAAGAGCTTCAAGGTGCATGAAGAGGTTCACACCAAACTGATTGAGAAATTCGCGTCGGGGGAAGAACTGCGCGGCTACATGGAGTCCGACGCGGGCCGGCGGCTGCTGGAGTGGAGCCCGCCTGCGGTGGAAACGCGGGCGCCGCTGGCGGTCACGCGGATTCTTTGGTCACTGCAGGCCGGCTTGATCCTCGGTCTCGGCGGAATCGGCCTGCTGGCCATCCGCAGCCGCATTCCGGATGCATCGGACGGACTGCTGATCTGCGGGACGCTCGGCCTGACGATCGGCATCGGCTTCTTCTGCTCGGCCTTCTTTTCCTACGCAATCGCAAAGCACCTGGGTCTGCTTAACGGCGGAACGCAAGCGTTGGACCGTGGGCACCTTGCCCGCTCCTGAAACGGAGCGGGAGCGGGGCTGGGAGCGCGGGCGTCCTTGCCCGCTTCTCGATGCGCGAGGTTTTTCCTAGGCGGGCAAGAATGCCCGCGCTCCGGCTCCTGACGATATGGCACAATGTGAGTATGTCAACGCGGGAATTCACCTTGACGGAACTGGAAAGCACCAAGCTCGGCGCGGCTGAAGAAGCGTTCCACATGGACGAGCAAGCGTTCAGGCTGTTCTACGAGAGAACGTCTCGCCCGCTGTGGTCGTACCTGTCGCGGCTCACCGGCGACCGCTCCCTGGCTGAGGACCTGATGCAGGAGAGCTACTACCGCTTCCTGCGCGCCAGCTTGAAGTCGGACGACGAAGCTTACCAGAAGAATTTCCTGTTCCGGATCGGCACCAATCTCGCGCGCGATCACTGGCGCCGCACGCCGCGCGGTGAACGAGTGGATGTGGAGGCGACGGAAGCGCTGCCGGCTCACGATCGCACGGCGGAGCGCGTCCAGCGGAGTTCCGACCTCGGACGCGCGCTGGGCAAGTTAAAGCCGCGCGAGCGCGAGTTGCTGTGGCTGGCGTACGTGGAAGGATCGAGCCACGACGAGATCGCCGAGGTCTGCGGGCTCCGATCGAAGAGCATCCGGCTGCTGCTTTTCCGCGCCCGCAGAAAACTCGCCGAGGTGTTGCGATCGGCGGGCGAAGGACCGACAATGAGGGCACGCGTATGAAGATTCCGCAGTGCCATCGCGAGCAGGAAGTTCTGGACGCCGTGCGCTCCGGACGTTGGTCCGGCGCGTGGGGTGAGGAGATCCGGAAGCACGCGGCCGGCTGCCTGGTCTGCGCGGAAGTCGCGCTGGTTGCGGAAGCCATGCTTCACGAGCAAGACCTGGCTCACGCCGATGAAGTCCGCCTGCCCAGCGCAGGCTTGGTGTGGTGGAAAGCGCAGCTCGCTGCGAGACGCGCGGCGGAAGAGCGCGCCACGCAGCCGATCGCATGGGTGGAGCGCTTCGCCCAGGCGTCAGCATTGCTGGCGGCCTTCGCATTGGCTCTGTGGCAATGGCCCCGGATTACAGGCTGGCTGGGCGGCGCGAAAAGTGTGGCAGCGACTCACACAGCCGCGTCGGTTTCTAGCGCGTGGGTCGATCGCCTGGCGCGACTCGCCGAGGACGTCGCGCACGGGCTGGGCGCACAATCTTCCGGTTATATGGTGATCGCGAGCGCCGGAGCTCTCCTGGCCCTGATGGCCTTCGCCGCCTACGTCGTACTGCGGGAAGAATAGCCCCGATCCGCACAGCAGGCAGAGCAGCCGAATCCGCAGACTACGCAGCTTGCGCGGATTGCAGCCCGCGCGAACCAATCCCTAATCGGCCCGGGAACAGGCCAAGTCTCTCCGCTTAAGCGATGAGATTCCGAGCGGCGGGCCGCGCCCGCCGCCCGGTTACTGGACTATTTCTTCTTGGGAGGAACGACTGCGTCCTTGAAAGCTTTCGCCAGACGGAACTTCACCACGGTCTTGGCCGGGATCTTGATCGCCTCACCGGTCTGCGGATTACGTCCCATCCGCGCCTTGCGATTCGCCTTGACGACTTTTCCCAATCCCGGAATCGTAAATTGTCCCGAACTCTTGGCTTCGCGAGTGGCCAGATTTGCGATCTCCTCCAACACCGCCGCGGCGGACTTTTTCTGGATCCCAGCCTTCTCCGCCAAGTGACCCACAACTTGCGATTTTGTCATCGCTTTCGGCATTTGAGTTTTGCTCTCCTCTCTCCTCGAATAAGATTCAGCGCTACAACCTTCTTGGATTTAGGGCACACTGTAATGAATGTCCCCCACGGTGTCAAGGGTTTTCAGCCTGAAAATCAAAAAAAACCGCGAATTGAGCCGCTTTTCTCAAGCCCCGCGAGCCGCGAAGCGACGCGATTCAGGCCCGAACGCTCGCTCTCGGGTCCAGCATACACTAGAATGGAGTTCTTTGAGTGCAAATCAGGGAGTGTCAGATGCCGATTTTTGAGTATCGATGCCGCGATTGCGGCGCGCAGTTCGAGAAGATCGTCCGCTCGGAACGGGATACTGTCGTTTGCGAGAGCTGTCAGGGCCGCAAGCTGGACCGTTTGCTTTCAGTCTTTGCCGTCTCCGGTCCCGCAGGCGAAGCCGTGACGGAGAGCGGACCCTGTCCGTGCGGAGCGACGCGACGCGGCATGTGCGGCGACTAGCATGCCGAACTCGCGCATCCTTGTGCGCCCACTTCGCGCGCTCTCCGAGTTCCAGCACTGCGAGCGCATCCAGCAGGCGGTTTGGGGGTCGGCCGGCGTTTCCGGAGAGCTTCTGCTGGTAACCGCCAAGAACGGCGGCGCCGTGCTGGGAGCGTTCGCGGACACGCATCTCGCCGGATTTCTTTACGCTTTCCTCGCGCGCCGCAACGGCCGCCTGATTCACTGGTCGCATTTGATGGCGGTGGAGCCGGAGTTCCGGGACCGTGGCCTTGGGCTTCGCATGAAGATCGCTCACCGGCGGCTCGCTCTCGCTCGCGGCATCCACTCCGTCGCCTGGACCTACGATCCGCTGCAGAGCCGCAATGCGGCGCTCAATATTCATCGCCTCGGCGCCGAGGTCCGCGAATACATCCCCGATTGCTACGGGAGCTTTCACAGCAAGATCGAATGCGGACTGCCGAGCGATCGCTTCGTGGCGGAGTGGCCTCTGACCAGGCGGCGCGTCGAGCAAGCCCTCGCGGGCAAGCGGCGGGCGATCGCGGTCAGCTCTCTCCCCTGCGCCAACGAAGTCGGTTGGAAGGCGCTGACGCTTCCGGTCAACCGCCGCTTCCGGCTCGACCTGTCCGAACCTCGTCTGCTCGTCGAAATTCCCGCCGATCCCGATCGCATGCGCGACCGTGATATCGAGCTGGCGCGCCGCTGGCGACTGGCGATGCGACGGGTCTTCCAGCATTACCTCGGGAAGGGTTATCGGGTAACGGATTTTGTTTCATCGGGGGACGAAAATCCGCGGCGCGCGTTCTATCTGCTCGATCGCACTTCGCGTTAAATCAACAGGGTGCCGCAAAACGCGATTCATGCCATTCCGAGCGCAGCGAGGAATTTCAGAAGCGCCCTTCCCTCAAAGACGAGATTCCTCGCTGCGCTTGGAGTGACGTGAATCGAAGGCTTCTGCATCGCCCTGCCGGGCTAACGCTCGCATGAGCGGCCCTACGGCGAGGCCAGGCGCGACCGGATCGTACGCGCTCGCGCTTCCATGTCGGCAGCGTCCTGCTCGCGTCCCCGCTTTCGCATCAGACTGGCGTAATTCTCAAGACACTGCGGCAATCCCAACCGCTCCGGCCCGTCGCCGCGGCCAAGCGCCTTGACGGCTTGCGCGAAGTAATCCTCGG
Organism: Terriglobia bacterium; assembly: GCA_030037755.1. Taxonomy (GTDB): domain Bacteria; phylum Acidobacteriota; class Terriglobia; order UBA7540; family UBA7540; genus Gp13-AA77. Next base: position 14,497 of record JASHQD010000576.1, on the reverse strand, counting down.
CGAGATCGTCGCGCTGCTCGTTTTCATAGAACACCGCCAGGTTTTCGAGCGTCGGACCCAGCCCAGGATGGTTTTCGCCGAGCACAGATTTCTTGATCTCGAGTGTACGCAGGAAAAGCTGCTCGGCTTCGCCGCGGCGTCCCTCGCGCGCGTAAAAGACCGCCAGGTTGTTCAGTGTCAAAGAAACGGTGAGGTGTTTAGGGCCGAAGACGCCTTCCTGAATTTCGAGGGCCCTGCGGAGCCGGGACTCTGCTTCCGCCGGCTTGCCGGCATCTTTATACAGTGCGGCCAGGCGATTCAAACCGGGTACCAGCGCGGGATGGGGCCCGCCATAGACCCTCTCGCTGATCTCGAGCGATCGTCGCAGGCGCGCCGTTGCCTGGGCGCTCTCGCCGAGACGCTTCTCCACCTGCGCCAGATTGTCCAATGTGTGCGCAACTTCCAGGTGCTCGGGTCCGCTGGTATCCTCCCAGACGCGCCAGGCCTTGCGGTACAAATCGCGCGCCTGCGGAAGACGTCCGCGCGCTTGCGCGAATTCGCCCAGCCGCGCGAGATCGGCCGCCACCGCCGGATGCTCGTCGCCCAGGCGCGCTTCATCCAGCGCCAGGATGCGCTTCCAGCAGGATTCCGCTTCGTCTGCGCGGCCCAGCGTCGCATAAACGTCGGCCAGGCGCCGCAGCGTTGAAACCAGCCGGTGATCGTTCCTGCCGAACGCCTTCTCTTTGATCCGTACCATTCGCCGGTAGACAGGCTCGGCCTCAATATAGCGCCCGAGCAACTGCTGCAGCAGCGCCAGCCGATTCAGTCCGGGCACCAGTGCGGGGTCGAGTTCACCAAGCTCCGCTTCGCGTTGGGAAATCCAGGCGCGGATCCGCACTTCGGCGCCGCCATCATCCACGGCGGGAACGCCGGAGTCGCTGCCAGCCAGCCGCTTGCTTTCCTCGACCTCAGGCCTGGGTTCCGGAGCCCGCTCGACTTGGGGCAGGTTCCGCGACTGGACTCCATCGGAAGGAGGAGCCCCGGCGAGCGCTTCCGCCCGGCTGAACGGCATGGCGAACCCAGTCGGAGCGGGTCGCGGCCGGGCGTCAATCGCTGGAGACTCTGTCACGAACGACCCTGCTCCTGGTTGCGGCGCCTGCGCAGGCGTACTCTCGATTGAGGACGGCACGGCGGGACGGTCACCGGTCCACGGGGGCGCTTCGCCGCCAGGCGTCGAGCCCCCGGGCTGCGGCGCTGATTCCGGCACTTCCGCATACTCCATTGGCGCCGGCTTAGGCCGGGTTCCGGAAGGGCTCGATGGCGGCTGCTCCAGAATGGCCTCGCTGACGGCAGATAGCGTGGCCGAGACGTCTTCGATCGCGAGATCCGATAACGGACCTTCGGCGGCGACCTGCGCGACCTCGTCTTCGCTCAGGCCGGGCGGCACATTGGCGCCCGTCGCTGCGGCTTCGATAGCCTGGGCGCGCAGAAATAGAGTGTCCGCCTCCGCTCCCCTGCCTTGCGCCCGGCTCAGTTCACCCAGATTCTCCAGAATGACTGCCACCTCGGGATGAAGCTGGCCCAGGGTCCTCTGCTTGATGGCCAGCGCTTGCTTGAAGAACGTCTCGGATGCCGGCAACAGTCCCGCGGCGAAGCAGAGGCTCGCTATATTGTTGAAGCATGTCCCGACGTTCGGATGTTCCTGGCCGGTGGCATTCATCCCGATGCGAAGGGCCCGGATGAGCAGCGGCAGAGCCTCCGCATGCTCGCCCTCCATGCGGTACACCAGAGCCAGGTTGTTCAGGCTCGTGGCTACGACCGGATGCTCGCGTCCAAGAGAAAACTCTTCGACGTCGATCGCCTGGCGATAAAGCGGAGCGGCCTCGGCAAACTTGCCTTTGGCGCTGTAAACGGCGGCCAGATTATTCAGCGTCTGGGCCACGCCCAGATCGTCGGAGCCCAATTCGGCTTCGCGGATCTCGAGCGCTTCGCGAAAAAGCTGCTCGGCCTCATCCAGCTTGCCGCGCACGCGGCAGGCTTCGCCCAGATCGTTCAGCGCATCGCTCAGGCGCAGGTCCCTCTCACCGAACTGGCGCGCCTCGTTTGCGGCGGTGCGGTACTCGTCTTCCGCATCGGCGTAGCGGCCCTCGCTGAAGGCGCGGTGACCCAAATCAGACGCCAGCCGCCACCGAGTCAGTTGCAGGTCCGGCTCGTCGTCGAGGAGTCGGACGCCGGCCAGCAACCAGTTGGTCAGGAAATTAAGGATCAACGCAATCTCCGCTCGGGGCGGGCAGGATGCCCGAGATCCCAGGGCGCGGCCTCGTACCTATCTTATCAGAGCTCGCGGGCTCGAACCCTGCCGGTATCCTGATTGCGATCGCAGCGGGCTTCGCGCAGTGTATACTTTGGCAGTTGCGCCGGATTGCGCGGAGGAGGCAACCGTTCAGCATGGAAGAGTACCTGAGCCGGGAGGAGCTTGAGGCGCTGCAGCGTCTGGATACTTGCGCCGTCGAGGACGCTATCGAGAGTTTCGACCTGCGGGCCCGCAACACCGGATTCACAAACGCGGAGGTGCGGTGCGTTTTCGACGAGCTTCCGCCGGTCGTGGGGTTCGCCGCCACCGCGCGCATGCGCAGCGGGGAACGCCCCATGTCCGGCCGCAGCTATTCAGACCGGAGCGAATGGTGGAAAAGCGTTCTGAGCATTCCGAAACCGCGTATCGTGGTGATGGAAGATCTGGATGACCCGCCGGGCGTGGGCGCCTTCCTTGGCGACGTCCACGCCGCCATGCTGAAAGCCCTGGGATGCGTCGCCTTTGTGACCAACGGAGCGGTGCGCGAAGTCGACGCTATCCGGGAGCTGCGATTCCAGGTGTACGCCCGTAATCGGGCGCTGTCGCACGCCTACGCGCGGATTATCGATGTGGGATCGCCCGTCATGATCGGCGGATTGGAAGTTCATCCCGGCGATCTGCTGCATGGCGACGCTCACGGCGTGGTTGCGGTGCCGCGTCAGGTCGCGCCCGCCATTCCGCGGGTGGCGGCGGAACTCGCGGCGCGCGATCGCCGCGTTGTTAGCCTTTGCCAGTCTCCCGATTTCACCGTCGAGAAGCTCCGCGCCACTCTCAAGGAGTTGCCGTAGCGCCCCTTGACTTCGCAGGCGCGTCAAAATCAACATCATCGGGCCTTTTGCAATCGGAGGCGTGAGCGGAAGCATCGCGCCCCGAAGCTTCTGCCGCCCACAATGAGGACAAATGAATCGCGAGTATCACAAATGGTACAGCCCCAGCCTCCAGCGGGACATGGAACTGCTGGTCTTCGGACACGCCGGCGTGCCGATGATCGTCTTCCCCACGTCCATGGGACGCTTCTTCGATTACGAAAACCGCAACATGATCAAAGTCGTCGACTGGAAATACGAGTCCGGCGCGCTGCAGGCCTTCTCGGTGGACAGCGTCGACGCCGAGAGCTGGTACAACAAGCAGATTCATCCGCGCGAACGCGTGCTGCGTCACATGGCGTACGAGCAGTATCTGCTCCATGAGTTGATTCCTTTCATCCGCACCAAAAATCCTTCGACGGACCTCGCGGCCACCGGGTGCAGTTTCGGCGGATATCACGTGATGAATTTGGCCCTGCGTCATCCCGACCTGATCACCTATGCCGTCAGCATGAGTGGTGCGTTCGACATCCACCAGTTTCTCGACGGCTATTACGACGACAACTGCTACTTCAACTGCCCGCCGGATTTTCTGCCGAACCTGAATGACGACTGGTATCTCAGCCGCTACGGAACTCATTGCAAGATGGTGCTCGCAACGGGCGAACGGGACAGCTGCCTTGGGGATAACGAGCGCCTGGGCCACATCATGGATCAGAAGCAGATTCCGCACTGGCTGGACGTGTGGGGCAACGGAACGGGTCACGATTGGCCGTGGTGGGAGCAGATGGCGGTGAAGTATTTCGGGTAGCCGCAATCCAACCGAGCGCGGCTTGCCGCAACCGAATTCGCCAAGTGGCGAGTGGCTAGAGACGAGTGGCGAGCCCCAAAATCTTCGCGGAGACAAAAGTGGGTGTCAGTGACACAGAGACCACGGGGGCCAGAGCCTCTGTGCTCTCTGTGTCCTCTGCGTTGAAGCCCCTCCAGACATCAGATGGGGTGCGGAATTCCCAGAATGCACCGCACCGTATCGCGTGCAATCAGCAGTTCCTCATTCGTGCGGATCACCCAGATTTCCGGTGATGCGCCCCGCGGGCTGATCAGCTTCTCCGGACCCTGCACGTCCGCATTATCTTCCGGATCGAGCCGGATGCCGAACACGTCCAGACCTTCACAAATGCGGGCACGGATGGCGGGCGCGTTTTCCCCGATGCCGCCGCTGAACACGATTCCGTCCGCCCCGTTGAGCGCGGCCAGATAGGCGCCGATATACTTCTTGACGCGATAGCAAAACATTTCGATGGCGAGAGCGGCGCGATCGTTTCCTCTTTCAGCCTCGCCCTCGAGATCGCGCATGTCCCCCGAGACACCCGAAATTCCGTAAAGGCCGCTATGACGATTCAGCTCCGTTTCCAGTTCGGCAGGGCTTGTGCTCTTGCCGTGCAGCATGTAGAAGATCGCGCCGGGATCGACATCGCCCGAGCGCGTGCCCATCACCAGGCCTTCCAGCGGCGTCATGCCCATGGAGGTGTCGATGGAGTGGCCGTGATTGATCGCGCACATCGACGCTCCATTGCCGAGATGGCAGGTGATCACTTTGTAGGCGCTGCGATCGTGGCCGTGCAGGCGCGCAAAGCGGTAATTCAGGTAGCGGTGCGAAGTGCCATGAAACCCGTAGCGGCGAACCTGGTCCCGCGTGTAGTGGATCAACGGAATAGCGTAGTGGAAAGCGTGCGGCGGCATCGCGTGGTGAAAAGCGGTATCGAACACAGCCACCTGCCTGGCTTCGGGCAGCAGTTGGCGGGCAGCGCGATAGCCCTTCAGATTGGCGGGATTGTGCAGCGGGGCGAGCCTGATGCAACGCTCGATCTCGGCGACCACATCCTGGTCGATCAGCATGGACGATTGCAGGCGTTCGCCGCCGTGAACGACGCGGTGGCCCACGCCTTCGATCTCCTTATGGTCCTTGACGAGCCCGCCCGGCCCGATGAGCCGTTGTAAGGCAGCTCTTATCGCAGCGGTGTGGTCGGGTATGGGCTCCACAGCCTGTTCGGCCGCCGTCCCGATCACCTGATAGGTCACCAGCGCCTCGGAGCTTCCCACCCGCTCCACTTCGCCCTTGGCCAGCAGGCGGTCGGTGTTTGACGCAATGTGCTCCGGGCTGGTTTCGATGAATTGGAACTTGACCGATGAGCTTCCGCAGTTGATGACGAGAATGTTCATGTCTTGGTTCTCAGTCTTTCAGTTTCCAGTTCTCAGTTCCCTATCGCACCGTTACCCGCATTCCCAACGCGTGCGGCACCGTTACGGCGAATCGGCCCTGTTTCAGCGCGCCGTGCCTCGGCTCGGCGCCAATGTGCGCCTCGCGCGCGTCCAGCGCCGGCGCGTACAGTGTTTCCGCCTCCGCTATGCCGCCCTTCCCCGCCCCAAAGTCCAGCGTCAGGTCCAGGTCCCGCGCCGCATCCTTGTTCAGAATCGTCACGGTCATCGCGCCGCCCGGCAACTTCGCCGCATAAGCCGTCCCATCCACACCGGCAGCCTGGATCTCGCTCGTCAAGTCCGCCTCGACCAGCGTAGCCCCAGACAGTGCGCCCGCAAACTTCAGCCCATATGCCACCGGTTCCATTGCGTACTGATCGCCGAACGTTGCAATGGGCGTGTAGAACGGGTGCGGATGACTCGCGATCTCAGCCGGCGCCGCCCCCGCGTCCTTCAGAATGACGTCGCCGGGCAGAAATCCGCCGACGGAGTTCGCCACAGACTTGCCCGTCCCTCCGTGCAGATTCACCCCGGAGTAGTTGTTGCTGGCCAGCAGCAGCGAGTAGTCCGCCGACCACAGCGCCGCCGCAAACACATCCGACACGCCCGGCTTGCCGCCGCGATAACAGGTGTTGCCCTCGGTCATGCGCACCCGCACTCCCATCTTGTTTGCGGCGGCCGTAGCCGTGGTGGCGGTCATCTGCACGCGCGCCATCGTGGCCGGCTTCAGCAGGTTCGGAATGTTTACGTCGGGGTTTGTTGCCGGACCGCCGAAGTAGTAGTGATGCGTCAGCGTGGTTACGCGGGGAGGATTCTGGATCGACGGCCAAATGCCGGCGATTTCGGTCAGCCAACTCACATTGCCAGCCACGTCCGGCATTCCAAATCGCGCCGTCGGAACGGCCCTGGTGACCGCCCGCGCCATGGCCAGCCATTCATCCAGGTAGGTTTTCGCGCTCCAGGTCTTCGGGTCGCGCAGATGGCGGCCGAACAGGTCCACCTCATTCCCGATCTGGAAATACTGCAGCCGGTCGCCAAGCGTTTTGGCGACATACTCCGCTTCGGTCGCGGCGCGTTCCGGCGTGTTGGTCCCCATGCCGATTCCGTACAGGCAGGTCCAGCCCGTAGCCTGCAGAAACGCAGCCAGATTGCGGACCGCTTCGGCGGTTACCGGATAGTACTCTGCCTTGGGCTCGCCCGCCACCTCGCGCGTCTGCGGATGTTCGGGCTCCGGCGATTCCGGCGTCGGTTTCCACCATTCGAACTCGCTCGTATTCCCACCCAGCCGCAAGGCGCCGCGCGAGCTCAGCGTCTTGAAGGCCCGGATCAGCCCCGTATTCCCGGCGGAAAAGAACCCGGGATCCAGGAGCTGTTGCACCTCGTAAGAGAGCCCGACGTAATCCTCCGGCATGTGCGGCCCTGTAGCCTCGGCCGGAATCGTCAACGCCACCCGGGCCGCGGATTGCGCGCGCAGGCGCGTGGCGGCAGCGCCCACGGCGGCAACAGCAAGAAAACGGCGCCGGTTAATCCGGTTCATCCCTGTTGTCTCTTCCTCGGCATCGCGCGAAGATTACTTCACGCCATGAATCGCGTTGCAGCAGCCTGCTAGACCTGAAAAAGCTCGATGCCGTGCGATTTTCCGAGATTGCGCGAGTACTTCTTGTCGGTCGCATTGTTCCAATGTTCATATACGCCCAGGCTGCGGCACCGGACGCCGTCGCGTTCTGGATCATAGAGCGTCTTCGAAGGCGGGTCATTCGCCAGGGCAGATTCGCGCAGGTAATTATCGGCGTTCTTGATGTCGGGAAGATCGGGCCATTCCCCGGTGAGAAAGTCGAAGCCGACCGAATCGATCGCTACGCCGTCCGAGGACATGAAGATGCTGTCGGGCCAGGCATCGTTGAAGGGCGCCATCTTCCACTTACGATGAGGCGGACCATCCACATTGTCGTTTCCGTAGAGCCCGTCAATGACAAAAAGAATGGTTTTCTCACCGAGATCCTTGTGCCCCAGGAAATCTGTGAACGCCGAGTAGCTTGCCGAACCATCGCTGTTGTGGTGGAAACCGTCGTGCGCATTCTTGTGCCAGTCGGTATAAATACTCGTCGCACCGAAGAGGTTCTTCGCGCAAAGTGTCACCCCCGAACTGACATGGGCTCGTAACACAGCGGCGTTAATCAAGTAAGTGGCCTCGACGACGGTCGTATCGAGCCCCTTGGCGTTGCGGCTTTCAATCGAAAAAGGAATGGCGTCGGCTTTAAACTCCGCCTTTATTCTTCCATCGCCCCCGATATGGTCTACAAACGCGACGCCAGGAAACTCGTGGTGAATTTTGTCGTAGAGATTGCCCGGGATAAACCGGCTGGAGTCGAAGATGGTAATCGATGTTTCCGGCACTCTTCCTGGACCGGTCAATTGCCGGACGAGCGAGAGGATCAGGTGCGGCGAGGAGTTCAGACGCTCGATGGTGCCATGATCCGTTGTATTGTTCAGGTTTGCCTTGATCGCGACCTTTTCACCTGGTTTATATCCGGTATTGCCGCGATCATGAGTGCGGTTGAAGTAGTGAAAGATGGCACTCCATGACCGGGCATCGCTCTTCTGATTTGTAAGGCCGCGGATGGAGCTTGAAACCATGCGGTCAATGGCTGCCTGGTTGTTGCAGGCATCGGTCCACCAGGAACCTGTCCCATCCCAGGTCACAGCCGCCGGATCGTGCGCCCAAGTCACCCGGCCGGGAACCACGCCCCGAGGAACACCCATTGAGGAAAGCGAGGAGTCGAATAGCGACGGACGCAAAGCGCTGATTGCTGCGATTGACAGCGCGAACTGCCGGCGCGTCATTTCCATTGTTGTTGTTTCCCCCCTTCTATAGACCCGTCCTCAGACCCGTCCTCCCTGTGCACCGGTTGCCGGCACCAGACGCACAGCTACCACTCATCCGCGCGCTTCTGGCGGCGTCCGATTCCCGAGAGAGAATGGCCACCATGCAGATGCGGCCGTCGGATCATTCCGGAATACCGAAAAACTTGAACCGCAGGGCGTTCTCGTACTCTTTTTTGGCCCTCTTGGCCTTACTGCGGAGCTCTTCCTCGCGAAAGTGCGCCTGCTCCCACTGGTCAATCTGAGCCACGGTATGATTCATCGAAGCCAGACCTTCCTCGTCGCGAATGGCGGCAATCCATTCCTCGACGGCGGCCTTATAGGCCTGCTGCATCCGATCAAGGTCTCTGTCGTCCGATTCCATAGTGCTCCTCCGCGAGAGAAATCAGGCACCCCACTTCCAATTTCGCACTTCCGGCATATCCTCGCCATGCTCCTCAATATAATGCCGGTGATCCACCAGCTTGTCGCGTAGCATCTGCCAGACGTGCGCGGTGACGTTGCGCAGGCGCTCCACGCGCTCGAGGACATCGATCGCAAGGTGGAAACGATCGAGTTCGTTCAGGACGCACATGTCGAACGGCGTGGTGACCGTGCCTTCTTCCTTATAACCGCGAACGTGCAAACGTTGATTCGTGCGGCGGTAGGCCAGCCGGTGAATCAGCCACGGATAACCGTGGAAAGCGAAGATGATCGGACGGTCTGTGGTGAAAATCAGGTCGTAGTCTTTGTCGGGCAAGCCGTGCGGATGCTCGCTCTGCGGCTGCAGAGTCATCAGATCGACGATGTTCACCACTCGAATCTTCAGGTCAGGGACGTGGCGGCGCAGGATGTCGACCGCGGCCAGGCTCTCGAGCGTGGGAACGTCGCCGGCGCTGGCCATCACCACGTCGGGCTCGGCGTTCTGGTCGTTGCTGGCCCATTTCCACACACTCACTCCCGCCGTACAGTGCCGCACGGCCGCGTCCATGTCGAGCCACTGCAACTCGGGATGCTTGCCGGCGACGATCACGTTCACATAATCGCGGCTGCGCAGGCAGTGGTCCGCGACGGAAAGAAGGCAATTGGCATCCGGCGGCAGATAGACCCGCACGATGGCCGCTTTTTTGTTCACCACGTTGTCGATAAAGCCGGGGTCCTGGTGCGTGAATCCGTTGTGGTCCTGCCTCCAGACGTGCGACGTCAGCAGATAATTGAGCGACGCGATGGGGCGACGCCAGGGAATCGTGCTGCAGGACTTCAGCCACTTCGCATGCTGGTTGAACATCGAGTCCACGATGTGGGCGAAAGCCTCGTAGCAGGAAAAGAAGCCGTGTCGGCCGGTGAGCAGGTATCCTTCGAGCCAGCCCTGGCAGATGTGTTCGCTCAGGACTTCCATCACGCGGCCTTCCGGCGATACGTGGTCGTCGTTGGGCAGAATCTCCGCCACGGACTCGCGATCGGTGACCTCAAAGACAGCCGTGAGCCGGTTGGAAGCTGTCTCGTCCGGGCCGACGATGCGGAAATCGCGGCGCTCCTGGTTCAGCTTGACGACGTCACGCAGCATGTCGCCGAGGACGAGGGTCGAAGCCGCGTACACCGTGCCCGGCTTCGGCACGCTGACGGCATAGGAACGAAAGTCCGGAATGGCAAGATCGCGCAGCAGCAGACCGCCGTTGGCGTGCGGATTCGCACCCATGCGCCGCTGGCCCTCGGGAGCCAGCGCCGCCAATTCCGGAATCAGCGTGCCCTTTTCGTCAAACAGCTCCTCGGCCTTGTAGCTCTTCATCCAGTCTTCGAGCATCTTCAGGTGATCGGGCTTTTCGGCGAGGTCCGCCAGCGGCACCTGGTGGGCGCGGAACGTGCCTTCCACCTGCTTGCCATCGACGATCTTGGGTCCTGTCCAGCCCTTGGGTGTGCGCAGGATCAGCATTGGCCAGCGCGGCCTCTCGTGGAATCCCTCCGCGCGCGCTTTGCTCTGAATGCTGCGGATTGATTTGACGATTTTCTCGAGCGCGGCGGCCAGCTCCTGATGCACCGGATCGGGGTCGTCGCCTTCTACGAAGAGTGGCTCGTAGCCGTAGCCCTCGAACAGGTCGATGAGCTCCTCCTCGGGAATGCGCGCCAGCACCGTCGGTCCCGCGATCTTGTAGCCGTTCAGATGGAGGATCGGCAGCACGGCGCCATCGTGCACCGGGTTGAGGAACTTGTTCGAATGCCAGCTCGTGGCCAGCGGTCCCGTTTCGGCCTCCCCGTCGCCGACCACGCAGACGGCCAGCAGGCCGGGATTGTCAAACACGGCGCCGTAAGCATGCAGTAGAGAGTATCCGAGCTCGCCGCCCTCGTTGATCGAACCCGGCACTTCCGGCGAGACGTGGCTCGGAATTCCGCCCGGAAACGAGAACTGGCGGAACAGCCGGCGCATGCCCTCGGAGTCCTGCGAGATGTGCGGGTAAGCTTCGCTGTACGTGCCTTCGAGATACGTGTTCGCCACGAGCGCGGGTCCGCCGTGACCAGGCCCCGTCACGAAGATCACGTTCAGGTCGTGTTTGCGGATCAGCCGATTCACGTGAGCATAGATCAGGTTTAAGCCGGGAGTGGTGCCCCAATGCCCGAGCAGGCGCGGCTTCACGTGCGTGATCTGAAGCGGCTCCCGCAGCAGAGGATTGTCGAGCAGGTAGATCTGCCCGACCGAGAGGTAGTTGGCCGCGCGCCAGTAGGCATGAATCAGGCGCAATTCATTGTCGGTGAGGGTATGGGCCGGAGCGGAACGTGCTGACTTACTCATTTGGGTATCCTATCTCTAATCGAGTTGAGGCGAAAATCGCCGCCTTGTGAAATTTTGATGACACGCGGCGGAGGGCCCGCCTCAATTGCCGCGGCGCCCACCAAGCGCCCAAGCGCCCAGGCCCGGATTTGAGATGGAGAATTCCCGCGTAAATTTGGAGTCCGTCGTGAATCGTTGGAGGACGCGCTCGGGAGTTGCCCCGGCACGCCCCCGATTATTGCAGCACGTGAAACGACACATTGCTCTGGATTGTCCCGTGCGGTGTAACCACCTCGATCTCGCCGCTGGCCGCACCCGCAGGGACGCTCGTCGTAATCAGCGAACTGGACGACACGGTGAAAGTCGCCGGGATGCCGTTGAACGTCACGCTGGTGGCGCCCGAAAGAGCGGTGCCCAGAATGTTCACCGAGGCTCCAGTCGAACCCGAGTTCGGCTCAGCCAGGACGAACTCGCCAAGCCCCACGGACAGGCTGAAAACGGTGCCGCAACCGTAGTTGCAAGCGGTGTTGGTTGTCCCGCCGAGCGCAGTGGTCCCATAGAACTTGCCGTTCGTGTCCTGGATCAAGGCTGCGCCAGGCTCGCCTCCGTCCGCGCAGTTGCTCTCCGAACAAAAGGTGTAGAGCAACGTGAAGGTTCCGGTGGGAGTGATCTTGAAAATGGTGCCTTCACCGCCGGCGCCGCCGAGAATTGTTGTGCCGTAGAAATTACCGTCGCTTCCCTGCACCAACGCCGCCCCGGGGATCGCGCCATCAGCGCAGGCGGTCTGGGAACAAAAGCTGTACAGCGTCTGATAGCCGGTCGAACTGATCTTGAAAATCGTCCCGCAGCCATAATCGCCGCCGCCGAGTGCAGAGCACGCATTAATTCCGCCCAGGGAGTTCGTTCCGTAGAAGCTGCCATCCACACCCTGGATCATCGGCCCCGAAGGATTGAAGCCGTTGGTGCAGCCCGATTCCACGCAAAAGCTATACAATGTCGTCAAGTCGCCCTGGGACGTGATCCTGAAGATCGTGCCGCAGCCGCCCTTGGCATCGGGGCAGTTCGTGCCCTTCCCGCCCTCGCTGGTGCTTCCGTAAAAGTTGCCGTCGATGCCCTCGACCAGGCCGGCCTCGGGGTAAACGCCGCCGGCTGCGCAGTTGCCTGTCTTGCAGAAGTCGTACAGCGTGGTCACCGCGCCCTTCGGGGTGATACTGAAGACCGTTCCCCGGTTGCGGTATCCGCCGCTGAATGTGGTCCCGTAGAAGTTCCCTGTTGGGCCCAAGACCAGGCCCAAAGGATCATAAGGGCCGTTCGCGCCTCCAAGTCCGCCAATCGAGTAGAGAGTTCCCGCGAGCGTGATCTCGAAGAATGCGCCGCCGCCCTTGGGACCGCCTTGCTGGGTTACTCCGTAAAAGTTGCCGTTGGCGCCGAGGACGAGCGGAGCATCGGGCAGCATGCCGTCGCTACAAGAGCCGCCCGCCGCGCAAAAGCTATAAAGGGTGGTCAACTCGCCGCTGGTGCCGAGCCTGAACAGTGTGCCGTCGTTGTTGGTCCCGCCGCTGAACGTGCTGCCGTACAAGCTCCCGTTGGTTCCCTGAATGAGTGCGGCCTCCGGCGTTATCCCGTCCGTACAGTTGCTTTGGGAACAGAAGTCGTAGAGGCTGGTGAAAGTCTGCGCCTGCGCGCTCCCGGCTCCGGACAGACCGTAGAAGACGACCAGGGCAACAATTATCCAGCGGATCATCAAAGCGCTCCTCACAAGTTTACGCTGCCCGTTCCCACGATCCATAAAAGGCCTCCGGTAGAACCGCGAAGTTCGCTGCTGTAGCGCGCCTGTCCCAGGCGCGAAAATCGCGGGAGCGGCGCCCGGGCATGCGCCTCGCGGGCGGGAAGCCCGCGCTACAGCGGCTTGATCACTGTTTCTCTCCACTCTGGAACTCGCTCCATGGACCCGCTTTCATGTCCTTCAGCACCGGAGCGAGCCACGAATACTCCGGATGAGCTTTGAGAAACGGCGCGGCATCGAAATCGGCGCCGCACGGATGACCCCGCCGCGCGATCATGCTCATGGCGGCGGTCATTTTGCTATCGGTCACTTTTCCCTGCACCGCGCCGCCGGGATAGTACGGACCCCAGCCCCAAATGTCGACGCCCGTGGGCGACGTCTCCGAGTGGCCGCAGATACTGCGCGCGTCGGCGTCTTCACGCTTCTCGTACGAGTCATAGTGGTCGGACTCGAACTGCTCGGCCATCTGGACGTCGATCTGGCCCTTGTTCTGCTTCATCAGCTCGTCCCAGCGAACATGCCGCGCGTTCGGTGAAGTCTCCGGATTATCGGGATCGAAGGTGGTCTCCTCGCGCGTCAGCTTGGGATCGCTCGAGAAGTTCGAGCCCACGTAGTAGCCGTCCTTGGTGCGCCACACGCGATAGTCCTTGAGGCCGATCTCGAATTGCGCGATTTCGCCGGTCTTGCGATCGCCAAGCAGCCAATCGTTCGCGTAGCCGCCGTTATTCCCCTGTAGCATGATCTTCACGTAATCGTCGATCGAGCCCGCGTACTGCAGCGCCTTGCGCGATCGCTCAAACTCGGGAATCCCGTTCGGATCCCAACCGTGAAACTGGCTGATGGTGGTCTCGGTGACCATCAGGCCGTAGGAGTTGATGCCGAAATCGTCGTCGCTGGTGATCACGCCCGGGAAACCGTCCATGAGCATGCGATAGCCGTGCTCGGGCGCGATGTCGAACACGATCCGCCAGCGCTCGCCGTCGGCGAAGTTCGTCCAGTCGTTGTGCGCGATGACGATCTGATGGTCTTTCGTCCAGCTTCCCGTGGCCACGAAGGCGCTGCAGCGGCCCTCGGGCTGGATGCGCGGCGCACCCGCGGTCTTGTGCTGTTCGTTGTACCAGGGCACGTAGTAATCGGGCAGTTCGCAGAAGGCATTGAGCGCCACCAGGTCCCACAGATCCATCTGAACGCCCCGCGCTTTCACGCCCTCGACAATTCCCTTGAGCTCCGCCTGGTACTCACTCTCGATGTGAGGCCAGAGCATGTCGCGAGCCGCGTCGCGGAAGAAGTCCCAGGGACGATCGGTGTCGTGCGCGTCGAGCAACTTGATGGTCTCAAGCGCGTCGCCGATTTCGGGCGCGAGAAGATATCCATGCTGGTAGCCGATGGTCTCGGGCGAGCCTTCGAGGTGCACGTAGATCCATTCGCCGCGCTCGAATCGGTAAGCATGCGCGAGACGCGGATCGTCCGATTGGGCGCGGGCGGATCGCCCAGACCGGCTTGAGCTCCGGGTTGAAGCCGGGCTCGTGGGAAGGGTCGCCGCCAGCAGCAGCGATGCGTCGGCGGGCGTTGATGCCGCCGAGCCCAGCCGGTCGCACCTGAAGGCGGGCAGGCGCGCGCAGGACGCGCCGGCCGATTCACGTCCGGCGTGAAACGCCGTCAGCCCGGAAACTACAATCACGAAA
>JASHQD010000575.1 GCA_030037755.1 Terriglobia bacterium | reverse complement strand
AGAGTGGCTAGTCCGGGGGTACTGCACTTTTTGGGGGGCGGCTAACCTCAGTCGCCCTACGGGCTCCTTCGGTCAGCCGCCCCCCAAAGCAAAGCGGAACTTCCTACTTTGCTCAGAATAGGAACTTCTTACTTTGCCTTGACAGCGCTGCCGATTGGGGAATCTCACCCGCGACCGAAGGTCTTCGCCACTCACCGGCCTGTCGCGGGATAACGGGATAAACAGAAGCAACGGCTCAGACGACGGAGTGGCACCTCTGATTCCACCTCACACCGTCCGGCTCGCGGCCTTTTCGAGCAACTCGTGGATAGGGGTCTGGTAGGGCTTGGACTGTTTCGCGGCCAGCCGCCGGAGCTGGGCCAGCAAGCGCGGCGAAATGCGGCGGACCTGCGCTCGATTATCACGGAAACCGTCATCGATGTGGCGTATACTCTTCGAGAATAGTGGCAGGCGTTGCCCGGCCAATCCTGCCGAACGCTGATGACCATGCGCGTGGAAGCAGCTGAGAGAGTCCAATTCCCGGCCTTTTGCCCGAGCGAGGATCTTCAATGAGCACCCAACTTGCCAGCCCTCCTGAAACCACCGCCAAGAAACACGTCCCTTACGTTCCCGAGACGATGCAAATGAAGGAATTCACCATCCGGGCCCTGCTGATCGGCCTGGTGATGACAGCGATCCTGGGGGCGGCGAATGCTTATCTCGGCCTTAAGGCCGGCATGACGATTGCCGCCACCTACCCGGCGGCCGTGATCGGCATGGCGCTGCTGCGGCTGATGAAAGGCTCGCTGCTCGAAGAGAACATCGCCCGGACGGTGGGCTCGATCGGCGAGTCAGTGGCGGCGGGCGCCGTCTTCACCATTCCCGCGTTCATCATGGCGGGCCTGTGGCCGGGGCTTAGCCGTGACAAGTATTGGAACTCGGTGGCGCTGATGGTGATCGGCGGGACGCTGGGCATTCTGTTTGTCACCCTGCTGCGGCGCGTGATGGTGGAGGATGCCGAACTGCCATTTCCCGAATCCGTGGCCGCGTCGCAAATCCACAAAGCGGGCCAGCAGGGCGCCAAGGCCGCCATCATCCTGTTCGCCAACATGGCCTTTGGCGGATTCATCTACCTGATGGGCGCGATCAACGTCTTCAAGGCAGGCAACACGTTTCCGGTAAGCATCAGCACCGTAGGCAAGCGGCTGCTGCTGCGCACCAGCACCAATCCCAGCGTTGCGACCACCGTGACCGGCGGCGCCACCATCCTGACCGCGCCCGACATCAGCCCGGCCTACCTCGGGGTCGGCTACATCATTGGACCCAGGCTTGCGTCCCTGGATTTCGCGGGCGGCGTGCTGGCCTGGGGCCTGCTGGTTCCGCTGCTCACCTGGGCCCTCGGCCCGTCGATCGAGGCCTCGCAGCCTGCCGGGCACGAGCTCTCCTGGACGCTGCTCGCGAATGCGATCTATTTCTCGATTGTGCGGCCCATCGCGGTGGGCGGCATGCTGGTGGGCGCAACCTACACCTTGTTCAGGATGCGCAAGCAACTCGCGGCCGGCATGGGCCGGGCTGTGTCCGATCTGAAGAAATCCGCCGCGGCGCACACCGCGACCTCCCGTACGGATCGCGATCTGAATGCCAAGGCGGTTTTTGCCGGCGTGGCGATTGTGCTGCTCGCCATGATCGCGCTCTACTACTTTTTCATCGGCGGCGCCGGCAGTCTTTCAACTTCGAAGGTCGTGACCGCCGCGCTAATCGCGGCGCTGGTGATGGTCGTTCTCGGATTCTTCTTCGCTGCGGTCTCCGGCAACCTGGTCGGCATGATCGGCTCGTCGAATAATCCCGTATCCGGCCTGACGCTCTGCACGCTGGTGATCGCCGCCCTTCTCATGGTTGCGCTGGGCGTCTCCGGCGCGGGTGGTGTGGCGGCCGTGCTCGGCGTGGCGGCGGTGGTCTGCGTCTCATCGGCGGTGGCCGGCGAGATGCTGCAGGACCTTAAAGTGGGATACATCCTCGGTGGCACGCCCGCCAAGATGCAGATCGGCGATCTTTTTGGCATCGTGATGGCTTCGCTCGTTCTGTTCGTGCCGCTGGCCGTTCTCGACAAGGCGTATCACTTCGGCAGTCCGGCGCTGCCTGCGCCGCAGGCCGGATTGATGGCGATGCTCGCCAAGGGCATCGTGGGCGGCGACATGGCGTGGCCGCTGGTAATTGTGGGGATCCTGCTGGGCATCGCGATGATCATGATCGAGGTGCGCAGCGTGATGCTGTTCTCGGTCGGCATGTACCTGCCGCTCGGGACAACGTTTGCCATCTTCTGCGGCGGCGTGATTCGCTGGGCTACGGACAAGCTGCGGGATCGCCGGGGGCTGAATGACGCTCAAAAGGCGCGCGTGGATAATGCCGGCGTGCTGACCGCGTCAGGATTGATTGCCGGCGAGGCGCTTTGTGGACTCGTCATCGCCGGGCTGGTGGGTTCCGGCTACGACGTCGCGCTCCTCAAGTGGACGCCGCCTTTCCTGGCCGCGCTGATCGCGCTCGCCTTGCTGGTCAGCGCGATGATCCGCGTGCCGCTCGCCAACGCGGGCAGTCCGGACGAACCGGCGCCACCGGCGGCGATCATGTAGTTAGCGGCGAGTGACAAGTGGCGAGTGGCGAGGGACGAGAGACAAGAGCACGTAACAGTGGCGAATCCACCGAATCCGTGAACCGGCAACCGACGACTGGCAACCGGCAACCAGAATGAAAATCCCCCGCCTCATCTTCGCGCTCGCGGGAATCTACGGCATCAGCGTTCTGCTGCCCATGTACTTCGAACGCGCCCACATCGAGAGAGTCTACCCGCCGGCGATCACTCATCTCGAGTACTACTATGGCTTCGTTGGCATCGGTCTTGCCTGGCAGGTCGCCTTCCTGATCATCGCCTCGAATCCCGCGCGGTACCGGCCGCTGATGCTGGTCGGTATCCTCGAGAAGCTGACCTATGGTCTCGCGGTGCTGGTGCTCGCCTTTCAGAATCGAGTGGCAGGGGCGATCATGGCCTTTGGCACTTTGGATCTGGTGTGGGCCGCGCTTTTTGTAGTCGCGTTTCTCCGCGTCTCGCCGGCATCGGTTTGAGAGAAGGTGCCAAGTGGCAGGGCAGGATTGACAACTTGGCAGACGGGTTGAGATCATAGGCCATGGCTCAGCCTCGCAGCCTCAAAATCGCTCGAACGGGAATGGAAACAGGCCACGTCGCGCCACGGTTCAGGACGCAGGGTTCAAGTCTGGGGCTTCGTGCGAATGGGACGGATGACCTGGTCGCCCAAATTGAAAAGGGAATTTCGTTTGCTGCGCTCGAATCACTTGCCAGCCTGACCGGCATGCCTGTTGCGACGATGGCCGAGGCGCTCCGAATCCCGGAAAGGACGCTCGCCCGTCGCAAGGCGAGTGGCAGGTTGATGCCGGATGAATCGGAGCGCCTGCTGCGCTTGTCGAGGGTTTTTGAGAATGCGGTGAGACTTTTCGAAGGCGATCTACCTGGCGCCGTGACCTGGCTGACCACTCCGAAGAAGGCTTTGGGTCATAAGACGCCGCTGGATTACTCACGAACTGAACCCGGAGCTCGAGAAGTGGAAAACCTCATTGGCCGGCTTGAGCACGGGGTCTTCTCCTAATGATCAGCGCTTGGCGGATCGTCAAGCGAAGATTCGCAAATGCCGCATTCACAGGAGAGGGCGCGCGTCTTTACGGAGGCCGCTGGAACAGCCCGGGCGTTGCCGTCGTCTACACGGCGGAGTCCCAGTCGCTAGCCGCGCTCGAGATGCTAGTTCACCTCGATTCATCCGAGCTGCTTGGAAGGTACGTTGTGATCGAGGTGCGATTCGAAGAGTCGCTGATCGCCAAGATCGATCGCTCGCGACTGCCACGAAAGTGGAGAACCGAACCATCGCCGCTGAGGCTCCGAGAGATCGGCGACGAGTGGGCCAGAACAGAACGCTCGGCCGTATTGCAAGTTCCCAGCGTGGTAATCCCGGCGGAACGCAATTTTTTGCTGAATCCCCGTCAGCGGGACTTCGCGAGGATCAGGATTGGCAACCCATCGCATTTCCGCAGTCCCCGTCTGGAAAAATGACCCTGCATACACCGCGTCCCGTATTGTGCGGCTCACTGTCGCGCGGCGAACTGCTCCGGCCCACATCTAATCCGACGGTACGCCGGAGAGCTGCCGGCGCAGGACGAGCGCGTCCTCGCCGTCACTGGCATAATAGCCCCTGCGGAGACCGCATTCCGAGTAGCCAAGGCTTCGATAGAGGTTCCTGGCCGCCAGATTCGACAGCCGCACTTCAAGGAACACCTGCCTGGCCGATCGGCCGTCCAGCCGGCGGTGAGCTTCCCGAATCAGGGCGCGCGCCACGCCGCGGCGGCGATAATCGAAGCGAACGGCGAGGTTCTGAATCTCGGCTTCCTGCCCGGTCTCGAGCGCTGCCAGAAAGCCAACCATCGCGCCCGGTTCGTCACGCGGCTCGGCAATCAGGATGATTCCACCGCTCGTTTGGCTCAGCGCCTCGTAATCAGCTCGGTGCCATTGCGCCATCTCCGGCGACGTGAGTTGAATCTCGAGGATAGATCGAAGGTCGGCAGGCCTGAAGTCCCGGACGACGATCGGCTTCACTTCCATTTACTCCCGCCAATTCAACTCCGCGTCGGATCGCCGGATGTAGAAGGCATCGAGTTCTTCGGGCCGCTGAAGCCGCCCCTGGCTGGCCGCCCGCAGCGCCACGCGAGCGATGGCGGCCGCCAGAAAACTCGGAACCATGATCGGATGAGCCGGCCGCTGAAGTTCGTTGCCGAGACGCCCGGCCAGACTGCGAGCCGTGATGTCGTCCTCACGCGCGACGAAGGCCAATCCACCGGCCCTTTGCGAACTCAGCTCGCCAGCGAACGTCACGATGCGAGCAGTATCGAGGACCAGCCCGTCGCCCAATTGCGTCCACCCCATCGCTGCTGTAGCGGCGGTGTCGTCACCGCCGGCATCCTTGCTGCCGCTCTCCTCATCTCCGCGAAAAATGCCGCAGTAGAACTCGCCGCGCCTCGCGTCGAGGAGCGGGACGGCGACCCCGCTCCCCGGATGGGCTTCCTCGATCATCGCCTCGAATACGGAGACGCCCCGCACGGGCCGATCGAGCGAGCGCGCCCACCCTTGTGCTGCGGCCAGGCCGACCCGAATACCCGTAAACGAGCCCGGGCCGGTCGCGACCGCGAACAGATCGACGTCACGCAGTCTCAGATCAGCGGCCGCGAGCAGCCGGTTCACCATCTCGAAAAGCTCAACCGAATAGTTCGCGCTTCCGACGGCGCGCAGTTCTCCCATGCTTTGCCGGTCGCGGAACAGAGCCGCTCCGCCGTGCACGCTCGTGGTGTCGAAGCTGAGAACGATCATCGTCGTCCGGCGCGGCCTGGCGTTCCCGGCGAGCGCGCCTCTAGGCTCACTTCTAGCCTACGACTTCGCAGCGCAGGTGTGGGCGCTGGAATCCGCCGGGTCAAGGTCCCGGAACGATTATGGTACAATACTCGATCAGACGCCGACTGAAGACACCGTAGAAGCTGCGGAAACCGGCACCTGCGGCCGAGCGCCGAATTTGCATGCCTGAGGCCACCCCAACCGCTGCGCGTCGCCTGGAACCCACGGAGCTGCTGACCCTTCTCCTCGAAGCGAGCGAGAAACTCAACTCCACCCTCGACCTCGACGAGTTGCTCGGCCGCGTGGCTGAACTCGTCAAGCGCGCCATCAACTACGAAGTCTTCGCCATCCTGCTCCTGAACGAGAAGAAGCATGAGCTCAGGATACGCTTCAGCATCGGCCATCCCGAGAAGTCCGTCGAGCGGCTGCGCATCAAGGTCGGCGAGGGCGTCGTCGGACGCGTGGCGGCGACGGCGCGCTCGCTGCTGGTCAACGACGTCCGCAAGGATCCGGATTACATCGCCTCGCTGACCGGCATCCGCTCGGAGCTCGCGGTGCCGCTGATCGCCAAGGGAAAGGTCGTGGGTGTGATCGATCTCGAAGCGCCGTGGGCGAACTTCTTCAGCGAGCGGCACCAGAGCCTGCTGGAGGTGCTGGCGGGGCGCATCGCCACGGCCATCGAGAATGCGCAGCTCTACCGGCGCACCCTGCGCCAGGCGCGTACCCTGCATCTTCTGAACGAAATCAGCCGCGAGCTGAGCTCCGTGCTGGTGCTCAACGACCTGTTGCGGAAAATCGGGCAGCTCACCCGGCATCTGATCAACTACCACAGGTTCGGCATTCTGCTGGCGGACGATCGGACCCGGAACTACAACACGGTGATCTCCATCAAGCAGGACGAACGCATGCCGGAGAAACCGCAGGTTCCATTCGGGCAGGGCGTGGTAGGCGCTGCGGGCGCCAGCCGGCAGACGGTGGTGGTTCCCGACGTCACCAAGGATCAGCGCTATATCGCCACCAATCCTGAGACTCGGTCCGAGATGGCCGTACCGCTGATCTATCGCGACCGGGTGATCGGCGTGGTTGACCTGGAGAGTCCACGGCTCGGCTACTTCACCGACGAGCATGTGAGGATCTTCTCCACCTTGGCGCCGCAGATTGCGGTGGCGATCGAGAATGCGCGGCTCTATGAGCGCGTGGTGCGCAGTGAATCCCTGCTCGAACGTGACCTGGCGCGGGCGCGCGAGATTCAGCTCCACCTGATGCCGGGGCTGAAGCCGTCGATTCCCGGACTCGACGTTCTGACTCGGTTTCAGCCGGCACGCGAACTCGGGGGCGATCTCTATGACTTCCTGCAGTACGGCAAAGACCGGCACATCCTGGTGGTGGGCGACGTCAGCGGAAAGGGATCGCCCGCCGCGCTCTACGGGGCTATGGTGAGCGGTATTCTTCGAAGCCTGGCGCCGCGTCACTTGTCGCCGCCGGAAATGCTCCGCCGCCTGAACGTGATGCTGCTGGAGCGGAAGATCGAGGGTCACTTTATCACGTTGACGTACGCCGTGTGGGACACCAAGAGCCGCCAGCTCACGCTGGCGAACTCCGGGATGCCACTCCCGGTTCTGGTGCGGCGCGGGCGAAGCCATTCGATCCGCGCGGAAGGCGTCCCGCTCGGACTGCTGGAGAATACGGAGTACCAGGAAACCACGGTTACGCTCGAAAAAGGCGACCTGCTGGCGCTCTTTTCCGACGGATTGGTCGAGGCGGCAAGCTCCGAGGTGGAGTTTGGCATGCGGCGGCTGGAGAATCTGTTCCGCGAAAATGCCAGGCGCCCGCTGGCCCAGATCGTCGATCTCGTTTTTGCGGAAATCGCCCGCTTCGAGCGCGGCCAGCCTCCACGTGACGATCAAACGCTGATGCTGGTTCGCGCTCTCTAGCGCTCGCCGCAGCATGAGGGATTCTATTCTTCACTGATGGAAACGGGAGCCTTTCATTATCGTTCGGGCACTCTTCGCTGCGACGACGTGGAGCTGGCGCAAGTTGCCGGGCGATTCGGCACGCCCGCGTACATCTACAGCCGCGATCGCATTCTGGCGAACTTCAGGCGAATCGCAGAGCCCCTGCGCAGGCTGAACGGACTCGCGTGTTATTCGGTGAAGGCCAACTCGAATCTCGCCATCTTGAAGCTGCTGGCGGAGGCGGGTTCGGGATTCGACATCGTTTCGGGCGGCGAGCTCCGGCGAGTGCTCCAGGTGGCAGCCGACCCCGGGCGCGTCGTCTTTTCAGGCGTCGGCAAGACCAGCGACGAGATCGATGCCGCGCTGGCGGCGGGCGTCCTGATGCTCAACGTCGAATCGGCCGGTGAACTGGAGGTGGTCGAGAGCCGCTCTCGCCATCGTGGCTCCGGAGCCGCACCCGTCTCGATCCGGATCAATCCCGACGTCGAAGCGGACACACATCCCTACATCTCCACCGGGCAGACGATTCACAAGTTCGGGGTGCCCAAGGCTGATGCATTGGAACTGTATCGCCGCGCCGCGCGCTCCCCGCACCTCGAAGTGCGCGGTGTGGCCTGTCACATCGGATCGCAAATCCTCGATGTAGACCCGTTTCTGCGCGCTGTGGATGAGGTGCTGGCGCTCGCACGCGATCTGCGATCCCACCATATTCCGCTCCAGTTACTGGACATTGGCGGCGGCTTCGGAATCACCTATCGCGACGAGAATCCGTTCGAGTTTGACCGCTTCTTTTCAGCGCTGGAATGCAGATTTCGCGGCCAGGAACTCCGGCCCCTTCTCGAACCGGGCCGCTCCGTCATTGGCGATGCGGGAGTTCTGCTGGTGCGCGTGCTCTACGTGAAGGAGACGCAGTCAAAGCGATTCATCGTGGTGGACGGCGGCATGAATGACCTTCTGCGGCCGGCGCTCTATGGCTCCTATCACGAGATTCTTCCGCTGGAACAGCGCGACAGGACGCACAGCCCGGCAGACGTCGTCGGCCCGTTGTGCGAGACGGGCGACTTTTTGGCTCGTGACAGATCGCTCCCCGAGTTCAAGCCGGGAGACTTGCTGGCGGTGCTCGGCTCAGGCGCTTACGGCTTCGTGCTGGCGTCCAACTACAACAGCCGTCCACGGCCCGCGGAGGTCTTGATTGAATCTGAGAAGATGCGCCTGATCAGGCCTCGGGAAACGGTTGACGAGATGATTGCCGCGGAGCTCTAAACCGATAGTTTGTTGAAAAACCGCCTTCGGACCATGACATGAATTGCGTTTTGCAGGAACCTGCTGAACGAACTAACGCTGTCCCCACTTCAGCTTCTGACGCAGAATGTCGTAATAGCTCTTGTCAACGGCATGGATCATCTCAACGGTTGATGCCGCTTTCCGAATCCTCACACCGTCTCCTGCATAAACCTCGATTGCAACTTGCCCGTCCACGGTCACATATACCGATTCGTCGGTCTTGACCGTAATCTCGACCGTGGCGTTGTCCCGCAGCACGATCGGACGATTCGTGAGCGTGTGCGCGCAGATCGGCGTAATGATGAAGGCGCGGACGTTCGGCGCGACCACGGGTCCTCCGGCCGCGAGCGAGTACGCGGTCGAGCCTGTGGGTGTGGAGACAATCAGGCCGTCGGCTTTGTAGGTCGAGATGAACTGCTCGTCGGCGCGGACATCGAAATCGAGGACGCGCGCGATCGCGCCCTTGTTGAGCACGACGTCGTTCAAAGCGACGTAAGGACCGAGTTGCAGCCCGTCGCGGATCACCGAAGCCTCGATCTGCACGCGCGACTCGAGGCGGAATCGTCCTGCGAGCATCGCCTCGAGAGCGTCGTAGATTTCCTCGCGGGTTACCACGGTAAGAAATCCGAGCCCGCCGAGATTGACGGCGAGGATCGGCACCGGCCGGCCTTCGAGGGCGCGTGCGGTCGCCAGAAAAGTGCCGTCGCCGCCCAGGACGATTACGAGATCGACGGCGGCGCAGATCTGCGTTCGCGTCTTCCCCGCTTCCGGGCTGCCGAGGGTGAGCGCCGTCTCCTGATCGATGAGCACCTCGATACCCCGCTCGCGCAACCAGCCCATCAGCGGCGGCGCGATCTCGCTGACTTCGGCTTTGTTCGGCTTGGAGGTGATCCCGACCCGATTGATGTTCATCCTATGGAGAATCTACCACTCAGCAGGCATTTCGAGCGCAGATTATTGCGGCCTGAGCTCTGGTGTAGGAACCGGGCGGAGTGGCTGGTGGTTAGCGGTTAGAACATTTTCCGAGGCGCGACGGTCGATTTTGGCGGTGTAGCGTGGCCGTCCCGCCCGCGATTTGCCGCGTCTGCCACACGCGCGCCAAAACATGCCGCTAGTCCACTAGCCGCCAACTACTAGCCACTTTCTCCCAACCGGACGTCGCTACTGGATTCGTCCAATCCAGCCCGGACCGCGCAGCACGCGTCCCGCTGTCAGGCCCGTCAGATGCCCCTGCTCAAACTCAAGCTGGCCATTCACAAACACGTACTCGACGCCTCGCGAGACGGATGCCGGATGCTGGTAAGTCGCGGTGTCCTCAATAGTGTCCGGATTAAACACCGTCACGTCCGCATAGAATCCGGGACGCAACAGGCCGCGCTCGTACAAGCGCTCGCGGTCTGCGGGCAGAGAGGTGATCTTGCGAATCGCCTGGTCCATGTCCAGCAGGTGATGGTCACGGACATAGTAGCCGAGGAAGCGCGGCATGGATCCGAAGGCCCGCGGATGCGTGTGCGCCTCGAATAACGGCCCATCGAGCGACATTTCATTGGCGTCGAGCCCGATGCTAGTCCACGGCTGGCGCAGTCCGTATTCAAGGTCCTGCTCGCCGGCGATGAAGTATAGGGCGCCGGTCTGCGCGTGGTCTGCGAGGACGAAATCGAACAGGGCGTCGAGCGGCTCCTTGCGCTGCTGGCGTGCGATCTCGGCCACCGTTTCGCCGTCGTACTGCTGAAGATCCTTGTTGAAGACGCCCGAGACCCGGACGCCCGTCGCGCCGCCGCTGTCGTAATAAAGATTTTCCCAATCCGGATGATCCGATGCCATTTCGGCCTTGATGCGCCTGCGTGTTGCGGGATCGCGCAGGCGGTCGAGAAGCTTGTCCGGTCCACCGTCCGCGACCCAAGGCGGCAGGCACGATGCGAGGGCGGTCGCTCCGGCCAGGTAAGGGTACATATCGGCTGCAACATTCAGCCCGGCCGCGCGCTGCGCATTGATGCGCTCGACAATTTTCGGCATCGAACCCCAGCGCGATTTGCCGGTGACCTTCAGGTGGAAGATTTCGACGGGCAGCCCGCCCTCGCGGCCGATGCGGAAAGCTTCATCGAGCGCCGCCATCTCTCCCTGTCCTTCGCTTCGCATGTGCGTCGCGTAGATTCCGCCGTAGCGCGCCGCCACTTTAGCCAGCGCGACGAGCTCATCGGTCCTGGCATACTGGCCCGGCGGATAGATCAGTGCGGTTGAGAGTCCGAGCGCGCCCTGCTGCATCGCCTGCTCGACCAGACTCTCCATGCGCTCCAGCTCGGCTTGCGAAGGCGCCCGATCGACGTCGCCCAATACCGCTTCACGGACCTGCGCCGCGCCCACGTAGGTTCCAAGATTAATCGGCGTCCCATCGTGCTCGAGCCTGCGGAAGTAACCGTCGAGATCCGTCCAGTCGATCTTCAGGTGGTAATGATCGAGAAAAGGCTGAAGCGGCAGCAAGGTCTGCTCGTCTTGCGGCGCGATGGATTGGCCTTCGCCGGTGATCTCGCTGGTGATTCCCTGCGAAAGCTTGGCGAGCGATCGGTTGTCGATCAGCAGCGAGCTTTCGGACTGCCCGAGCATGTCGATGAAACCCGGCGCGACCACCAGTCCGCTGGCGTCGATCACGCGTTTCGCCTGCGATCCATCCAGCATTCCGATCGCCGCGATCCGGTCGCCTCGAATCGCGACGTCCGCCGAAAACCACCCGTTCCCGGTGCCGTCGATCACGCGCCCGCCTTTGAGGATGACGTCGTAGGCGGACTCCGGCGCAGCGCCAGCCAGGTACCCGTCGGCGGCGATTTCGCCGACAGCCTGACCGACAATGTTCGTGACGGAATCGCCCTGCTCCGGAACCGCCACGCGATTTGCGTAAACCGCAAAGGCCATGTGCTCGCCCGCCGGAGTCGTGAAGTATCCCGCGAGACCCTTGCCTGTCACCATTACGTTGCGATTGAGCGGATCGTAAGCGGTGTAGGTGCCGGTCTTGGCATGAATCTTCCCGGCCGCGGGCGACGTCGTCTGGATGTTCCACAGCGTACCGTCGCGCCCGAGAATCGGCAGCGCGCGAAAGAAGACCTGGTAATCGGGCCGCCGAGCCATGTAGGCCAGGTAGTGGACCATGAAATCCGGCGTATAGAATGCGGCTTCGGAACCGCCCGCGCCGTCGCCTTGCGACGCCTGGCTCAGGTCGAGGCCTGCCTGCTGCAACCACTGCCGCTCGCGATCGAATCCGGCCGCGGAGAGATCGGGAGAGCCTTTCGCCAGCAATGCCCCGAGCAGGTACGGCATCAGGCTGGCGTGCAGGTTCTGGCTGACTTTCAGCGTGACCTTGATCTCTTCCGACAACGGAGGCGAGAGGTGCTCCGCGACCATGTTCTGCGGAGTGTACAATGCAGCCAGCTTCTTGAAATCCGGCGCCGAAGCATTTGTAAAGGCATTCACCGGGATGTGCTCCGCGGTCAATACCTGCGCAAAAGCGGTCTCAGCAAAAATGGTGGGTTGAGGTACGTCGTAGTTGAAGAGGATCGAGGGTTTGCCGAGAGGCATCGTGCCGGTCACGGTGATCGCGCGGCGGCCGTCCGGACCTGCGGAATCGTTGGAGAACTTGACGCTGGGCTCGGAATCGGGTGCGCCGGTCGTCGCCTGATTGGTGAACTGCGCGTAGGCCGTGGCGGGCGAGATCTGGAGCCTCACCGGCTGCCCCACCGATGCGCCAGGGCTCGCGGTCACGTCAATAATATTGTCATTGACCACGATCGGCGAGATGATGGCGCCCGAGCCGAGTTCGGCTTCGCCCTCGGGAAACAGCGTCGCGTCCACGAGCACGCGTCCGTCGACACGCTTCACCCCATGCGCGGCCACCTGGCGCGCGAGCTCGCGCAAAACCGCCAGCGGATCGCCCGGCACAGCGCGCGTGTCCGTACTGCCGCCGTAGCAATGATCCTCGTTCTCGAACGCCAGAGTGCCGTCGGGCTGAATGCGGCCGGAAAGATTCGGATCGCCGCCCGCCACGAGCACGATATCCCCATGCAGCACGCCATCTGAGTCAACTTCGCCCACGCGGTAGACGCGCGTGTGAAAGCGAAAATCGGCTCCGAGCAGCGCCAGCGCCGTACCTTCCGTCAGCAGCTTGGTGGTGGAAGCGGGCGTGAAGAGCTCTTCGGGATTCAGCGAATAGACCGCCTTCTGCCGATCGAGCGAATAGAACTCGATGCCGAATGTCGCGTGCTTGAACTCGGGTCGGCCCGTGACCTGCCGGATGCGCTCGGCAAGTGAAGGCTGCGGAGCCTGAGCGCTGCTTGCCGGGCCCGTCATCAGAATGGGCCCAAGGAGCACCACGCTCGCGACCCATGCAATCCCGACCCGGCGAGGCCATGACATCAAATCCTCCATGCCGCAAGCTGCCTGCTCTTCTGCGGACCGACAGTTTACATCGTTGTGCTACGATGTTGAACTTGCCAGAACGGGGAATTGACGAGTGCGCCTTTCACCTCGCTTTGCTGTCATGCTGATCGCCTGCTTCGTCATGCATGACGCCACGCCGGCGCAGACCCAGCGCAACGACGTTGTGGAGTACGAGACTTTCGAGCTGGGCGCCCCCGCTGGCATGCTCCCGGCGAGCATCGTCCCCGACGGCGCCACCATCCTTCCCAACGGACGCCGGATCACGCCGCGCGGCGTGCACGTTCGTGTCGCGCCGCACCCGTACGGCATGGTTCTTTCTCCGGACGGGTCCACGCTGGTGACGGTCAACAGCGGGACTTCTCCGTTCTCCCTCTCGATCATCACTCATCTCGACGGTGACAATCCAACCGTGGCGCAGATTCCGCCGGACGGCAAATCCTCCGACGCGGACCCGAAGAGCGTCTTTCTCGGCATCGCCATCGCGCCCGACAATCGCACCGCCTACGTTTCCGAGGGTAATGATGGACACGTGGGCATCTTCGATCTCGTCACCCATCAGCGGCTCGGCGCCATGTCGCTCGATGATCCATCGCCAAGCGAACCTGGCGTCGCCACGCGCGACAGCCTGACCGGCGACATGAAGCTCTCGCGCGACGGCCGCCACTTATTCGTTCTCGATCTCGGCCACTTCCGCATGGTCGTGTTCGACACGGCGTCGCGCAAGATCGAGTCAACGATTCCGGTGGGCCTGATGCCCTTCGGTATCGAGCTTTCTCCGGACGGCGAGCGCGTCTATGTTTCCAACGTCGGCACGTTCCGCTATTCCTTGGTTCCGGGTCTCGATCCCAAGGACCAGAAAGATACCGGGCTCGATTTCCCGCCCTTCGGCTATCCCTCGAAGCCGGCGGAGCAGGGCGCAATGGTGGACGGCCGCGAGATTCCGGGTCTTGGCGATCCCAATTCTCCCGGGTCGAACTCGCTTTGGACTTTGAACGTCAGCAATCCAGGCAGGCCCGTGTTGCTGGCCAGGACTCATACCGGCATCCCGGTCGGCGACAAGTCGATCGGCGGCTCGAGTCCGGGCGCTGTGATCGCCGGACGCGAGTGGATATTTGTCTCCAACGCTTCGCAGGACAGCGTTGTCAAGATTGACGCGCACACGCTGCGCGTGAAGCACCGGCTGGAACTCGAGCCCGCGGATTCCGTGCGGCATCTGCGCGGCGTGCTGCCTTTCGGAATGGCGCTGAGCCCGGACGAGTCGCGCTTGTACGTGGCCTGCGCAGGAATCAACGCCGTCGCCGTCGTCGACACGCGCCGCTTGGAGGTAAAGGGCTATATTCCCACGGCGTGGTTTCCCGCTCGTGTCGCGGTGAGCGCCGACGGCAAGACTCTCTACGTTGCGAACGCCAAAGGATTCGGCGCCGGGCCGAACGGCGGTCCGAGTTTTCAGCCCGGTCCGGAAGGCACTTACATCGGCGACATTACGCACGGCGTGGTGGAGATTCTGCCCGTTCCGGATAAGGACTCGCTAACGTTCCAAACGGACCAGGTCCTCGAGAACAACGGGTTCATTCCGGAGAGGCTGACCGTAAGGCCCGCCGGGTTCCCGATTCCCTCGGCGGAGCGGACGGAATCGGCCAAAAGCGGGCTGAAACCGAGCGAGCAGATTCATCACGTGATCTTCATCGTCAAGGAGAATCGTACCTTCGACCAGGTTTTCGGCGATTTACCGCAGCTGGATTCCGACAAGGTGAATGGCGAACCGTCGCTCGCGGTCTACGGCACGGATGCCACGGCGTCGCCGTCACCCGAGCACGGCAACGACGGGAAGGACAACGATCAGGCGGCGCGGGAAGCGGCGAATTTGCCGGTGATCGAGCATGCGAATGTCACGCCCAATCATCACGCCCTCGCGCGACGCTTTGGTCTCAGCGACAACTACTATGTGGATTCCGACGTGTCGGTCGATGGGCATCACTGGCTGGTGGATAATTACCCCAATGAAGTGCTGGAGACGGGCTGGCCCGCGGCCTATGGCGGCCAGTTTGATTTCAAGTTCGACGCCGAGGCGCCCGGCAGAATCGAGATCGGCTCCACCCATCCGTGGCCCGAGACGTATCTCGAGGCCGGCTCGTTGTGGGAGAATCTCGCGCGCGAGAACATCACCTTTCGCAACTACGGCGAAGGTCTGGAGACCGCGAATGACGACGAAGAAGCCGATCTCGAACCGACCGGCGTGCGCGAAGTGGTGAACATGCCGATGCCGGAGCCGCTGTTCGAGAACACGTCGCGAATCTACCCGACGTTCAACACCAACATCTCGGACCAGTACCGGCTGCAGCAGTTCAAGAAAGAGTGGGATGAGCGCTACGCCAGCGGACAGGAGCCGCTGCCGCAATTCATGTTCATCTGGCTGCCGAACGACCACACCTCGGATCCGCGGCCTGCCGACGGTTACCCGTATCGCGCCTCTTACGTGGCGGACAACGATCTCGCGCTCGGCCGCCTGGTAGAACTGGTCTCGCACAGCAAATTCTGGAACCACACGGCGATTTTCGTGACCGAGGACGATGCCCAGTCCGGCACCGATCACGTGGATGCGCATCGTAGCGTGCTGATGGTCATCAGCCCGTATTCGCGCCGCGGCGTGTCGCACGTCCACACCAGCATGGCAAGCATCCTGAAGACCTTCGATCTGATCCTCGGCATGCCTTACCTGAACCAGTACGACGCGGCTGCGACCGACCTCTCCGACTGCTTCACCGACAAGCCGGATTTCACGCCTTACGTCGCGCTCCCGCCGGACCGCCGCGTCTTCGATCCCGCCAGAGTTGTCGAGCGCGGTTTGGAACCGGTCGCGGCCGGGACACCGCCGTCAGAGCCTTTGGACAATCCGGATCGTATGCGGCGGGAGATGAGGGAACAGACACACCCGAAGGCGGAACCGCCTCAATAAGTCAGAAGTATGAAGTCTGAAGTATGAAACTCCTTCTGATTTCATACTTCATACTTGTCTTTAAGAATTTGCCGATGATGCAGTTCGTGCCCAGCGATCATATAAGCAAGGGCACGCACGGAGACTTCGTTCTGGTTGGCGACGCCGCGTCGCGTCCATGCGTCCGGCTGCAAGCTCTTGAAGAGACTCAGCGTGGCCTTGCGCACCGTCGTGAACTCCGCGGCAAGCTCCGACACCGAAAGGCGGTCGAACTGTGCGCTGCGCACATAATCGTCCTGCTCGAAGCCTTCGATGGGCGTTTGATCGCCGCGCGCAATCCGCAGCGCGCGATAGGCGAAAACCCGCTCCGAATCGGTGATGTGGCCGATGACTTCTTTTACGGTCCATTTGTCGGGAGCGTAGCGGTGGGCGCCTTGCGAGTCGCTGAGGCGGTCCAGCAATTCGGCGGTCTCTCGTCCTTGCATTTCCAGCGCGTGGACGATGTCATTGCCGGGAACGAGCGCGATGTATTTGCCATAATATGCCGCGTGCTCGGACGCCTCCGGCCGAGTGAGAGCCGGCGCGCTCGGTGCAAGCCCTGAATTAGTCATAATCCCTCTCCCTGTCTGTGCCAGATTTTACTGTCGGCCACGGAACATCAGCGTCCGGGCCGGTACGTTGCAAAGCTCGAATCCGTCTCCCAAATCGTGACCGCCTGCAATCTCGCCCCGTACTGACTCACCCGCGGCGCCAGCTGCTCCGAAAAGTACCGCGCGATGTTCTCCGCGGACGGGTTCAGCTCGTCGAACGGCGCTACTTCATTGAGGAATTGATGATCGAAGCGGTCCACGATACTCTTTACCGCATCGCGCAGATCGATGAAGTCGATCAGCAGTCCGGTCGAGTCGAGCTTCTCGCCCTCAACCGAAACGCGGACCTTGTAGTTGTGCCCATGCGTGTTTTCAGACTTGCCCTTGTAGTCGCGCAAGGCGTGACCCGCGGAGAATGAATAGTCAATCGAGACTTCGAACACGATAGCCCCTCATAACGTCGTGCAGACAATCTTGCCTGCGACCCACTACAAGTATGAAGTCTGAAGTATGAACGGCCAAGGCCGAGGATCGCACCGCTTTCAAACTTCAAACTTCATACTTCAGCATTTCTCTCCATGAACTCCTTCACGGCCTCGATGCGCGACGTGCGCCCGTAGTCGGGCAGGCTTTCGAAGAACTGCTGCCCGTATCGCATTTTGATGATCCGCGGATCGAGAATGACCAGCACGCCGCGATCGGTGGTGCTGCGAATCAATCGCCCGAATCCCTGCTTCAATGAGATCACCGCCTGCGGCACCTGGTATTCCATAAACGCGTTGCCGCCGTCCTCGTTCAGTTGCCGGATGCGCGCCGCGACCACAGGGTCCGACGGGACGGCGAACGGCAGCCGGTCGATGATCACCGCGCTCAGCTGCTCGCCCTGCACGTCCACGCCCTGCCAGAAGGAGCTGGTGGCAAAGAGCACCGCGTGCGGCGTGGTGCGAAAGCGCTCCAGCAACGCGTTGCGGGGCGCCTGACCCTGAATCAGCATCGGATAACGCACGCGCGAGCGCACGCGTTCGAAGGTGTCGCGCATCTGCTGGTACGACGTAAACAGGACGAAAGCGCGTCCGCGAGTCGCCTTTAGAATCTCGACCACCTCGTCCGCCGCGCGCGCGCCGAAATTCGGCTCCCGCGGATCGGGCATCTGCTGCGGCGTGTAAAGCAGCGCCTGCTGCTTGAAATCAAAATGCGAGGGGAACACGCGCTCGGTGGCGTTGTCGAGTCCCAGGCGGCGCTTCAGAAAATCGAACGTGCCGCCCACCACCAGCGTTGCGGAAGTGAGCACGGTGCATTCGACTTTTTCGAACAAGCGCTCGCGCAGAATCGCCGAGACGTCGATGGGCGACGCCTCCACAAATATGCCTCGCCCGCGCCTTTCCCACCAATAGACATAGTTGCGGTCCTGGCTTTCCAGCACAGTTTCGAGCGTTTTGCGCAACTCCTCGGCGCGGCGCGCCAGGTTGTTGATCTCCTCCGGCCGATCGGGGACGCGCTTTAGCTCGGTTTCGAGGCGCAGCAGGGCATTCTGGACATTGCTGTAATGCGCGCGATTCCCTTCCAGAAACTGGTCGCGGCGGTCGAAAGGATGCCGGCCTTCGCCTGCCGGGAACAGGTCAAAGAACATCTCGGAACGCCGGCGCAGATCCCCTACTGCCGCCAGCACGTCCGCGATTTTCAGATCCTTCTGCTTCAGCGTCTGTTCCGTGTCGCGCGCCAGCTCTTCCGCACGATAATTCGAGAACTGCATTCCGAAATACTGCGTGGCCACGTCCTCCAAATCGTGCGCTTCGTCGAAGATCACGGCGGCGTAATCTGGCAGCAGGCTCGCGTAATCGTCCTGCTTCAGCGCGAGGTCCGCGAAGAACAGATGATGGTTGACGATGATGATGTCCGATTCGGCGGCGCGCTGGTGCATCAAGGTGATAAAGCAGCGCGAGAACTCGGGGCATTTCTGGCCCGTGCAGGTGTCACGGCGCGCGTCGAGCTTCGACCACAAATCACTCGTGTCCGGCATGTGGTGCAGTTCGACGCGATCGCCGGTCTGGGTGCGCTGCTCCCACTTGCGAATCTGCGCGAACAGGTCCATCTCGTCGAGGCCGCTCAGCACGGGCTGGCGCTCGGCGTCATAGAGCTTCTGGCGGCAGAGGTAATTCGCGCGGCCTTTCATCAGTGTGGCGCGCACGTCGGGGAAGAGCTTTTTGAGAAAAGGCAGGTCCTTGGTGAAAAGCTGCTCCTGCAGATTCTTGGTGCCCGTGGAGATCACCACACGCTTGCCGCTGAGAATGATGGGCACGAGATAGGCAAGCGTCTTGCCTGTTCCGGTGCCCGCTTCGGCGATCAAATGCTTGCGATTCTCGAGCGCCGCCGCGACTTCCTCCGCCATTTCGAGTTGCGCCGGACGGTGCTCGTAGCGGGGATGATGGCGGGCGAGCCATCCACCAAGCCCGAAGACGCGCTCCAGGTTGGCGGGCGCCGCCGTCGTCGAAGATCCCGGAGATTTCCGTGCAATCGTAGGCATGGAAGTCAAGGCATCTAATCGGCGTAGAACCGGTAGCCGGCCTGTTTCACCTCTCGGCGGAAGTCGTGCGCGTGGATTTCGATCGGTTTGCACATCTCGTACAGGCGCGAACTGAGCGTGACGCCGAACTGATCGAGCGAGCGCTCGAGATTGGGAACCGATTCGCCCGAAGGCATCCGGGCTCCGCGTGATTCGCCGTCGGACGCACCCGCCGCGTCGCCAAACGCCAGCGTGGTCGTGATCAGCATGACCTTCTTCTGGTTGTAGCGGGCGTTGATGATGTACGCGAGCCGCTCCTTCAGCCAGTCGTTGGGATTGGCGGCCACCAGTTCGTCCAGCAGCAGAACCTCGGTTTCAATCACGGGCTGCAGCAGACGCAGTTCGGTGGTTTCGGCCACCGGATCGTAGCTCTCGCGGATCTGCTGCAGCAGCTCGCGGAAATCCACGAAGAGGCAGTCGAAGCCGCGCTCGATCAGCCCGCGCACCACCGCCACGGCCAGGTGGGTCTTGCCTACGCCCGTGGGGCCGGTAAAAACCAGGCCACAGTCGACGTTCGGATACTCGCGCACGAAGAAGGCGGCGTCGCTCTTGGCTCGCTCCAGGTACCCGTTGACAGACCCGGTGGCCGCGTCCTTGCGCAGATCGAAATTCGCCAGGGTGCAGTGCTCGTAACGGGGCGGAATCCGGGAGCGGTGTAGCAGGTCGATGGGCTGCCGGGCCAGGCCGCAGCCGCAACGCTGGGCGCGAAGTACGCCCTCCACCTCCACCAACTTCCAGCCCGTACCCTGGCAGTGCGGGCAATCCTTCTGCGCCATGATTTCACCTGTGGTCGTATTGTAACCTGCATCGGGCGGGCGTGGGCAGGCCGTTAGGACCCGCCTTTGCGGGAGCGGCTTTTTTGAAGTAATGCGCTGGTGCT
Organism: Terriglobia bacterium; assembly: GCA_030037755.1. Taxonomy (GTDB): domain Bacteria; phylum Acidobacteriota; class Terriglobia; order UBA7540; family UBA7540; genus Gp13-AA77. The sequence continues at coordinate 14,114 of JASHQD010000575.1, read as the reverse complement.
GTGAGACTTAGACACCTAACCGGCAGAGCCGGAACCAAAGAGGCTACAAGTCGACAGTCGGCAGTCAACAGTCGACAGTCAGCAGGTGGAGACCTTCGAACCGTATGAACAAAGGGCCAAACCGAAGTGGCCAAAATATCCTTCCAGAAACGGGCAGAATCCTACGGTAGAGGAACTAATCTAAGGCCTAGCCTCTAGCCCCTAACCCTTCGTCCGGTTTCCGGACCCAGCCGCCGACGAACGGCGGACTCATCATGACCCCGCGTCCGGCGCGGAACTCCTGGCTCATGCGCTGAGCGTAGGTGTCAAGGGCCAGTTCCCGCTCCGCTGCCAAACCGTGCTTGATAAGAACCGGCGTCACGCTGCGGAGGCCTTGCACCAGGAAGTTGCATAAGGGTTCGACGAAGGGGTCCTGGAATCCCATAATTGCGACATGGGTTTGCAGGGAAGGTGCGGGTAGTCCGGCGTCCACGAAGGTTGGGTAAAGCTTCAGGGCCATTCGGGGTTCCGCGCCGGAGAACTCGAGGGCATTGACCATCAGTTCGAAGAGCCGTTCGAACAAGGGCTGCGGGGGAAAGGTGCGCGCGCCCGTATTATCGGACTCCTGGAAGACAATCACGCCGCCGGGTCGGACGTGGCGCGCCAACCGGCTCAGGGCGCCGCTCGGACTCGGATAGTACATCAGCACAAAGCGGCCAGCCAGGGCATCGAACGGCTCGTCGAAGTCCACATCGACAGGGTCGCCCTGCACGAATTCCACGTTGGAATATCCGAGCGCCGCGGCGCGCTCCCGCGATCTCTGGATCGCTTCGGGCGGGCGGTCCGCCCCAACCACCTTGCCCTCCGGTCCGACGATTTCCCGCAACAGGAAGGCGACGTCGCCTGCACCGCTGCCGACGTCGAGCACCTTCATGCCGGGCCCGATTCCAGCGTCCTCAAACACCCGCCGCGTAAATGGCTCCAGCAGCTTCGCCTGCAGGCTCAGGCGATCCAGCTCCGGGGCGGAATGCCCCAGGGCATACTCGCGTGTTTTGCTTGCAGGTTCCGGCATAAGCCACCTCCAAGATCGTCAAACTGAGACAGCACCCATCATCCATGATGTGTAAACGGCGAAACAAGTCGTGGGTTACGGAACATTCCATTTTGTGGTAGGGGCTGAGCACCTTGAGCGTTCGTGTGACCAAGGGTGGGGAGGTATCAGGACACGGCCGCGCTCTGATGAAAATGCGAGCGCGCGTCACCAGGCGGCACGGGCGCCCCAAGGGCCTCTTCGAAAACAAAAACGGCGGGTGAACCTCTCGGCTCACCCGCCAGATTGCAGAACATCTTCAAGGCTCGCGGCAAGTCAGGACTCGCCCGAGTTTCAGAAAGCTCTAGAACGTTACGCGTGCCGCCACCTGGACGTTGCGATGGCCGCTGTAATCGGCCGGGACGTAGGGCGCTCCGCCCGATCCCAGCACCACGCCGCCGCCGAACGATTCGTTCTCAACGTACAGGTTGGCGTGATTGAAGAAATTGAACATCTCGCCGCGGAGCTCAAGACTAACGCGTTCCGTCAGCTTGAAGTTCTTGTGAACGCCGAAGTCCATGTTCCAGTCGCCCGGACTGCGGAATAGATCCCGCTGCGTCATGCTGGTGGGGTACGGGCCCCAGTCCGAATAACCCAGCATCGGATTCACGTAGCTCGAGTTGTACGCGCAACCCGTGAAGGTCACGACGTTCTGGCATTCGTTGAGAATGCTGTAAGTGTCGGGAATTGCCGAAGTGCCCGGAAGTCCTGATGAACCAACCGCGATCGGCGTCTGCGGATTGGTCGGAAGCGCCGAAGACTCCATCATACGCGGGCAGTAGAAGAACGCCATGGTGCAATCGTAGATCGTGTAGGGATTGCCGGTGCGCGCCGTGAGGATGGGCGCGAAGCTCCAGCCGTCGAAGATCTGCTTGAAAGCGCCATGCGTGTTTTTGAAGAAAGGCGCGTCCCAAACGCCGCTGATGGCGATCCGCTGCCGGTTATCAAACTGCGCCGGCCCTTTGTCCAGCTTGGGATCGAACGGATCGAGGTACCCGAGGTTCACGTCGTTCGACGAAGAACTGAACGTGTCGCTCAGGTTGTCGATGGCGTTGCCCCAGGTCCAGTTGCCCACCACGTTGACCCCGGAATGGCCCACGTTCCGGATGGTGACGCGGGTGTTCAAGGAGTTGTAGTGGGAAAATCCGTTGTCGCTGCGGTAGTTCAAGAACGTGTACTGCGAGCTTGCCAGCGGCGCGATGCAGTCCGGCAAGTCGAGCGGTGCGGGACATGGGTCGCCCAGGTAGAGGTTGCCGGCTCCCGGACGGTTCACGTTGGCGATGTCATAGAGGTGAACGCCCTTGGAGCCCGAATACCCGATGTCCAGGACCACATTGGGGACGATTTCGCGCTGCAGGTCCAAGTTGTAGGTGTGAGCGTAAGCCGTGGTGATGTCCGGATTCACGGCCCGCAACTCCACGGCGCCGAGCGGGATGGATCCGGAACTTCCCGAGAACGGCCCGAGGAGGCTGCTGGTAATCGGCCCGCCAAACAGCGAGACCACCGCGTAATTCGGCGGGTTCTCGAATATATTGAAGGTCACGTTGCCGAAGTTGCGGATGTAGCTCATGCCCCATCCGCCTCTCAGGCTGGTCTTCCCGTTGCCAAAGACGTCCCAGGCGAAGCCCAGGCGCGGACCGAAGTTGTGATAGTCCGTCTTCCAGATCGCACCGATGTTGCTCTGCGGTGTCGTGCTGACGTTGCCATTGGCAATGGCAAGCTGGAGAGTCGGTTCCGAAAAAGCCGGATAGAAGTTGGAATCGAGATTCGGATCCGTGTCATGCTGCGGGCCGAAGTACTCCCAGCGAACGCCCATGTTCAGCGTAAACCGGGGCGAAGCCTTCCAGGCATCCTGGACGTAGAGCGCGCCCTCGTTGTAACGGTTGCTGCGGCTGAAATTGGGCTGTGTGGTGGGCAGCGTCACGGTGCAGGACGGCGTGGCAATCGGAGTGGAGGGAATTCCAAAATCGCCCGCGAAGGCATTGCCGATCGAGTTGTAGCAAGGGTAATGTCCTTCGGGGTTGACGGCTCCGGTGAATTGAGCGATGGTGCCGTTCAGGAAGTTGTCCATGGCGACATCGGCAATACCGCTGGTTTCGCTCAATGCCTCGCCTGCGGTTCCATACGCTGCGAACGTCCGGTTGTCCTGCATATACGTGAAAGTCCCGCCGAAGCGGATTTCGTGAGTTCCATGGACCCGGCTGAAGTCCTGATAGATCTCGGCGAAGTTCTGCGGGCCGCCAAAGGGAATGCCGGTGCCCGGGCTGGTGGGATTGTAGCCGGGAAAGTCAATGACGTGGCCGAGCAGGCTGCCCTCGGAAGTCGGGTTGGTGTAGATCGTCGGCCCTTGTGGATTCGTGCCGAGGGGCTGAATGTTATTCAGCCTTTCGAAGACCAGCTTCGACTGGCTGACGAATGTGGGCGAAAACGTGTGGGTCATAGAGAGCACGAAATTGTTGTCCCTGCTCGTCTGGCCCGTGTTGTACCCGGCGTAGGGGCTGCTGGTGATAGTGCCCGGGAAGTCGAGTTCGCTGTACAGGGCGTAACGCCCATAGACGGTGGTCTTGTCGGATGCATTCCAGTCGCCGCGCCCTACCAGGTCGTAGGTATTCTGGGGTGACCCGCCGCCCGCGTCCGCGGGAACGTTGTAGGCCACTTCGTCGAACATGGGCGTGGACATCGGAATGGCGGTGCACGCGTCTGTCCCAGTTGCGCCGGTGCAGGGATCGACACCCTGCGCAGCCAACTGCCCCCGTGTGTAGACCGCCAGCTTGGCGGCGCTTGCCACCAACGAGGAGCCTCGGGCGCTGTAAAAGCCCTGGGTGTTGGCCGCGGCCAGCGAGACCAGGGCCGGATCCGCCACAAAGGCGATGGAAGGCGAAGAGCTGCGGACCCGCGTCCACTCGGTGCTCTGGAAGAAGTAAAGCTTGTCCTTCTTCACCGGGCCGCCGATGGAGTATCCGAACTCGTTGCGGTCGTAAATGCCCTTTTGAATGCCATAGGCGTTGTTGGAGAAGTCATTCGACGCCAGGTCGGAAACCCGGTTGTACTCATACGCGGAACCGTGGAAATCGTTGCTTCCCGACTTGGTGGTGAGGTTCACCACGCCGCCGCCCACGCGTCCGTATTCCGCCGTGAAGTCGGAGGTTAGGAGGTTGTACTCCTGTACGGAGTCGAGGGGAACGGCCTGGCCGGTGGTAGCTGTGAACTCGTCGTTGTTCGAGGCGCCGTCGAGCAGGATATTGGTCGTCTCGGAACGCATGCCGTTGATGGCCACGCCGACACCGCGCGCGGCGGGATCGTCCTCGGAGACGTTACCGCTGGTCACGACCAGGCTGTAGGGATTGCTGATCGTGGCGATAGGCAGCGCCATCAACTGCTGGTTGCTGATCGTCTGGCTGACGGTCTGGGTCTCGGTATTCACCAGGACCGAGGCAGCGCTTCCGGCGACCTCGACGACCGTGGTAGATACGCCGATTTCGAGCTTAATATCGAGCCCGACCTTCGCGCCGGGGTCGATGGTGGCGAATTGTTCAACGCTCTTGAAGTTATGAGCCTCGACCTTCACGCTGTAAGTCCCAGGTAGAAGGTTGGGGACCACGAATTCACCCGCGGCGCCTGTCTGCGTCGTTCGGACTGCGGCCGTTGCCTGCGAGGTGACGGTCACCTTCGCATTGGGGACCACTGCCCCGGACTGATCGGTAACCGTGCCTGCCACCTGGCCTGTTTCGGCTTGCGCCCGCAGATCGCGGACGCCGAAGACGCACACCAGTGTTCCAAAGAACAAGCTCAGCAGCAGATACGCCAAGAGGCGCCGTGTTGTCTTGTAACTCATGTTGCCTCCTCTTTCGGGTCGGCCCAAAACACACCCGTTCGTCCGACAGGACGGTGGGCGCTACACCGCGCCTCTCGAGCTAGTCTTTTCCTGCCGGAAGATTCGTACGATTTCATGCTTCTCTGATACCCCTTCAGTTGCCTGTGACCCGAGTCACGGCTCAATGTGACCCGCAAACGCCTGGACCACTTGCCGGGAAGAGAAGCCTGCGCGAGCGAACTGCGAAAGGGCGAGGCTTCGGCCGCACCGGAGACGTGCAACGAAGAGGGCGGCCTTAGCCGCTGAAAAGCGATCGGCGGGCGTGAAGGCCCGCCTTCTCAAGGCCTAGGGGACACCAATTGCGTCCCTGAGGAATCTATTCAATGCTCCTATTGGGCGCGAATCCGAGGCGGGAGGTGGCAGATGAGATTTGACGCGATCGTGATCGGTTCGGGTCAGGGCGGAAACCCTCTGGCGTACGCACTGGCGGATCTTGGACAGACGGTGGCTCTGGTTGAGAAGGGTCCACTCGGCGGGACCTGCGTCAACACCGGATGCACTCCGACCAAGACGATGGTCGCGAGCGGCCAGGTTGCCTACTACGCCCGGAACGCCGAACGCTGGGGTGTTCGGACCGGGAATGTGACCGTCGATCTGCCCGCCGTCGTCGCCCGCAAGAATAAGATGGTCGAGTTGTTTCGGGGCGGGAACGAGAAGCGAGTTCGCGATCGCAAGACGCTTCGCCTCTATCGCACTCATGCTCGCTTCACCGGGCCTCATTCGATTCAGGCGGGCGACGAGGTTCTTGAAAGCGACCGGATCTTCATCGATACCGGAACGCGGCCTGGCCTGCCGCCCCTTGCCGGTCTCGACTCGGTGTCGTACCTCGACAATGCCAGCATCATGGAACTGAGCGCCATCCCCGATCACCTTCTGGTGACAGGCGGCGGCTACGTCGGCCTCGAGTTCGGCCAGATGTTCCGGCGATTCGGCAGCGCGGTGACGGTGGTGCATCGAGCGCCGCTGTTGCTCGCGCGCGAAGACGAGGACGTTGCCCGCGAATTGCAGAAGATTCTCGAAAGCGAAGGAATCCGCTTCCTGGTAAGTTCGACTGCGGTGCAGGTGCGCCAGGACGGGAGTCGTATTGCCCTGACCGTGGAAACCAGGACCGAGGAAGGCACTCGCACCGAAACCTTGACCGGCTCGCATCTGCTGGTCGCAACCGGACGCCGGCCTGACACCGGCGATCTCGGTCTCGATCGTGCGGGAATCGAGGCCGACGAACATGGTTACGTGAAGGTGAACGATCGGCTCGAAACCAACGTTCCCGGCGTCTGGGCCATCGGCGACGTCAAGGGCGGTCCGGCGTTTACTCACATCTCCTACAACGATTACCAGATCATTTACGGAAACCTGGTGGAGAAGAAGAATCTCTCGATCAAGAACAGGATCGTGCCCTATTCCATGTTCACCGATCCCCAACTGGGACGCGTCGGGATCACGGAGCAGCAGGCTCGCGATGCGGGGCGCAAGCTGAAGATCGGCAAAATCCCCATGACGCAGGTGTCGCGCGCTCTCGAACGCGACGAGACGGCGGGGTTGATGAAGCTGGTCGTCGATGCCGCGACCGATAAGGTCTTGGGCGCTGCAATTCTTTGCTCGGAAGGCGGCGAAGTGGTCCAGATTCTGCACACGTTGATGCTGGCCGATCAGCCGTATACGCTGCTCAAGGGAGCGATCTACATTCATCCCACGCTCGCCGAGGGGTTCTTCGCATTGATGGAAAGCGTAAAGCCAGTTGATTAAATCAGCGCGCTGTAGCGGCGGAGTCCTCACCGCCGCGTTTGTGCGATAACCGCCGCATTTGTGTTATCAAGAATCAATGACCGAGGACGTTGCCCGAGCCAGATGCTTTAGGAATCGTAATCGCGGCGGTGAGGACACCGCCGCTACAGCGATACGTTCTCTCATCTGGTGCGCGGTCATTGGTCCGCATGCGCTCGTTTTGTTTCTCCTGTTTAGCGGCCGAGGAGCATACGGGCAGAGCTTAGGCGGTTCTTACCTCCAGATCTTCGTCAATCAATATTCCCTCGCCGACCCCGCGATCCCACCTGACGTGCGCCGCGCAATGGCCGCCCCGATTCAGCGGACTTGTCAAGATCGTTCCGGTACAACGTGGCGGGCCACGTCTGCGGGATTGCTCGCGACCGGTCCTGCCGGGCGCAAGCTCTGGACAGGCCGTGATGGCTTGCCGTGGTTACAACTCGAAGGCATCGCCACATCGATCCCAGGACTGTGGCTCGCGACGCACCGTGGCGCCGTTCTTTTCTCTCCCTCGGCCCCGCCCGATCACCGTTGGTATCTGTTCTCCGGCCGGCGATATCTCGCCGACGATGCCGTGGTTGGCCTTGCGCCCGACGCATCGGGAGCGTGGATTCGTACCCGCGGTGGTGTCTCGCACATCGAGTTTCGACCCTACACGCTGGCCGAGAAAGCCGCGTACTTTGAGGATCGACTCGCGAAGCGACATTTGCGCGCCGGATTTGTCGATGACTGCTTTATGGCATCGCCCGGCGATCTCGCCAGCTGCCACCCGGAGCCGAGCGACAACGACGGCTTATGGACGGCCATCTATGTAGCCGCCGAATGCTATCGCTATGCGGTAACACACTCGCCCGAAGCCCTGGCGCGCGCCCGTGAATCGCTCGATGCCATGTTGCGGCTGGAATCCGTGACCGGGACACCCGGATTCCCGGCTCGCGCGATCGCCGCTTCCCGCGAGGACCGCGATCCGGGTGGTGAATGGCATCCTGCAGGCGCGGGCCGGTACTGGAAGGGCGACACGAGTTCAGACGAGCTGGTAGGCCACTTCTTCGCCGATTGGGTGGCTTACAAGCTGCTCCCATCGGGAAGCAGTTTGGGCAACGATCGATCTGGCGCTCCGGCTGACGGCCTGCGCGAGCGTGCCGCAGCCGAAGCCGGACGTATCGCCCAGCGGCTGATCGATCAGGGACTTCGCCTGGTGGGACCCGACGGGCGGATGACACGTTGGGGCAATTACACGCCGGAGTATTTCAGGACGCCGGAAGGCGCCGAAGATGCCGGGCTCGATTCGCTCGAGATCCTCTCGCATCTGCGCGTGGCTTCGCGCATTTCGGGCCGACCGGCGCTCGAGTCTGCGTATCATCGGGTTGCTTTCGATCTCGGGTATCTCGAAAACGTGGCGCAGCTGGGTTCCACGCCGGCGGAGGTCAACTACTCGGATGAGGAGCTTGCTTACCTTTCTTTCGTGCCGCTTGCCGATCCATTGCCGTACGCGCGCGGAACTTCCGCCCTGGCCGCGGGCGCGGAAGACAGCCCGGGGCCGGCGGCGCGCTACCGCGCCGTTCTGAGCCAGTTCTGGATGCGAACCCGCGACGAAGATAATCCGCTATGGGCCACGATCGCCGCCGCGGCGCTGCCACCCGGCGAGGTCGACTTTGAATCCGCGCGCGCGGCGCTGGAGCGGATACCGATGAATACCGTCGAATGGACGGTTCACAACTCCGGACGCGCCGATATCATGCTGCGCTCGCGCAACAATCGATTCGGGCGGCCGCAGTCCACGCGTGCGCTGCCTGCGAACGAACGTGCCGTTATGAAATGGAACGGCGATCCGTTCGAACTGGACGGCGGCGACGGCGGGCGTACGGAAGACGACGGCGCGTTTTTTCTGCTGCCTTACTGGATGGCCCGTTATTACGGGCTGATCGAGTCCAAGTGAAAATCGACGACGCGCTGTAGCGGCGCTCTATGAGCGCCGGTTTTCCTAACCCGGCAGAGCTGGGACCAAAGAGGCTACACGTCGACAGTCGACAGTCAGCAGGTGGAGATTTCCGAACCGCATGAACAAGGTCCAAACCGAAGTGGCCAAAATATCCTGCCAGAAAAGGGCAGAATCTTACGATAGAGGAACTAAAGAAACTGCGCCCGAAGAACCGGCGCTCATAGAGCGCCGCTACAGCAGCCGTCACTCGGCGGTGAGGACACCGCCGCTACAGCGCGCGGATGAAGGTTGTATCAGCCCTGCAATTTGACGGGCGTTGCGGGCGGAGGAGGCACAACCACCGGCGGCGCGAGCGCCCGCGCCTTCACTTCGGAGTCGAAGGCGCACTCCTTGTGCTTGCCGTCGCAGAAAGGCTTGTCCGCCGATTGCCCGCAGCGGCAGAGACTGATGGCGGTACGGCCGGCGAGGTCGAAGGCGTTGCCCTCGGCGTCGTAGATGGTGAAATCGTCGCCCTCGATCCGAACCGGACCGCGGTTACGAATGATTATTTTCGTCATGAGAACTCTCCTGGGTGCGCGGTTAAGGACCGCGCTGTAGCGCGGGCGTCGCCGCCCGCGATGGGCGTGCCTGGGACAGGCGCGCAACAGCCGAATCAAGAGGACGGCTTGAGCACCGCCAGGATGACGATAAAAAACAGAAATATCGACACCAGGCTAAACAGGATTCTCGCCTCTCGCGTCTGGATTGGGGCGCGCCCCGCCTGGTAAGCCCGAAAGCGCGCCGTCACCAGCAGATCGACGGCGATCAGCATGACCACCAGCACCAGCTTGATGTGCAGCCAGGTCTGCCGGAGGTACTCCGGGTCGGCCAGCAAGATGCCAATTCCCGCGAGCACTGTGATCGCGGCACCAGGATGGACGAACTTCTTCAGCAACTTGTTTTCGAATTCCGCCAGCTCGCTATGGGCCTCAGCCGGATCCTGTTTGCTCAGCCGGACGAGGATCTCCGCGGCCATAATCAGCCCGCCGATCCAGTAAATGATTCCAATCACGTGCGCCACCAGGGCCCAGTTTAGGGGACTGCTCATAGGGACGGCTTCGCTGGATGCTTCTGACCTGATCGAAGGGCAGCGAAATCTAAGACGACATGTTATCTTGACGGGTTCACGTGGCGCAAGCCAGAACGATGGTTGGTAATGGGTGCACCCATCACCCAATGGTTCGCTTGCCTAACGGCTGTGCTGGGGGGCAGGCAACTCACTCCGGATAACGCCAACTGGAGCTTTGGAGCGGACTCGCTGCTGCAAACTGCCTTGGTGGTGCCGTCGCCACAGGGTATTTTTTACACTCTCGCCTCCAAGTTATTCAAATTGCTAGGCAAATAAAGTTTCTCACTATTCTCACTATTCCCCACTGTCCCAAATTTTGGGAGGACAATAGCGTGTTGGGCTTCCATGCCCGACGCTCGGAAGAGAGACGAATGTGGATGTCTCAATTTTACACGAACGATCCCGTTAGGTTACTGAAAATAGGGCGCTTCCGTTTTCCATAGTCGTCGGATCCCGTTAGGTTATTGAAAAAAAGTGACTTATACGGTTAATCCCGTTAGGTTGCTGATGGACAGAGACTTAGAGGGAATCTGAGGGCGAAAAACGTTGTACTTGATGCAGACGAGGCCGCCACATGGCCTGATTGCGGCCCATCACACTCCACGTCTACTCGACCCCGGTTTGGGGCTGCGCAAAGGCCAATCCGGACTGACTCTGAAACCCGTGGAGAATCTCCAGGACGGTCAATCAAAAAATGGCGCAGGGCTGAGGGACCGCCCGGGGAAGATCCGTCGCCCGTGCAATGGGCTTGCGAATGTAGCGAATAGGTGTTATGCTGAATACGATACAAAAGGAAAAAGCTAAAGAGAAGCGAGGAAACCAGCGGATGCCACTGACGCGGGAAGCCAAAACGGGCTTAATCAATCAATACCGGATCAATCCCAAAGACGTGGGCTCGCCCGAAGTGCAAGTGGCCGTTCTTAGTGAGAGGATATCCTACCTGAACGACCATTTTACTGTCCACCGGAAGGACCATGCGTCTCGGCGCGGTCTGTTAATCATGGTTGGCAAGCGCCGCCGGCTCTTGGAGTACCTGAAACGCCGCGATCCTGCGCGTTACAAGCAGTTGATCGAGCGGTTGGGCATCCGCAAATAGCTGGTAGTGAGTGAAGTCTGCGGAAATCAGGGGTTGAAGGCTTCAACCGGGGATGACCCGGGCGTGGAGCACCGATCGTACCCGCCTCTCGTGGGTGGGGATTCCTTCCTGCCTCGTCTCGATTCGCCAATTCCGTCATCAGCAAGTCACTTTAATTGCGGGCTGAGTGCCCGCTCCGGCGGCCGCTCCGATGCTCGCGCCCTGCGAGTTCCGCTGCCAGCCGGGCCCGGCGTCCGCCAGGCGGGCGTCCGGTGTGGAGGAGAATAAATGCATCAAGTTTCAATACCGCTCGGTTCAAGCACATTGACGATTGAGACCGGTAAGCTCGCCAAGCAGGCCAACGGATCTGCCTACGTGCGCTACGGCGACACCGTGGTACTGGCCACGGCCTGCTCTTCAACGCCCCGCGAGGGCATCGATTTCTTTCCCTTAACCGTCGACTATCGCGAGTACAACTATGCCGCGGGCAAGATTCCCGGCGGATTCTTCAAGCGCGAAGGCCGTCCGACTGAGAAGGAGATTCTGACCAGCCGCCAGATCGACCGTCCTGTGCGGCCGCTGTTCCCCGAGGGGTACCGCGATGAAACCCAGGTGATCGCTCTGGTGCTCTCGGCCGATGAGAACTACAACCCGGACGTGATCGGCGTCACCGCCGGCGCTGCCGCACTCTATCTCTCGGACATTCCGTTCCCGAATCCGATTGCGGGCGTCCGCGTGGGCCTGATCGGCGGCCGCCTGATTACCAATCCGACCTATGCCGAGACCAAGGAAAGCCTGCTCAACCTCGTGGTGGCGGGCAGCGACGAAGCCATCGTGATGGTGGAGTGCGCGGCGCGCGAGCTCTCCGAAGACGCAATGATCGACGCAATCCAGTATGGGCACGGCGAGATTCGCAAGATCGTCGCCGCCCTGAAGGAACTGTACGCGAAGATGGGCGTGAAGAAGCGCGATGTGACGCCTCCCGTCAAGAACGAGGCGCTTTACGCTGAAGTCGCGAAGAAGGCCACCGGCGGCCTGCGCGAGGCGATGGACACTTCGAAATATCCGAAGCTCGAGAGCCAGCGCCGCATTGACGATCTGCGCGACGAGATCCTGGAGGGCTATCCCGAAGAGGACGAGGACCTGCGCAAGGAAGTGAAGCACGCTTACGAAGCCCTGTACGAGCGCCTGTTCCGCGACGACGTTCTGCTGAAGCATCAGCGTCCGGACCACCGGGCGTTTGACCAGGTGCGCGCGATCGCCTGCGAAGTCGGCCTGCTTCCGCGGACGCATGGTTCGGCGCTGTTCACCCGCGGCGAGACCCAGGCGTTGGTGACGTGCACGCTGGGAACGGCCGAGGATCAGCAGCGCCTTGACGTACTCGAAGGCGAGAGCTTCAAGCGCTTCATGCTGCACTACAACTTTCCGCCCTTCAGCGTGGGCGAGACCGGATTCCTGCGCGGCCCCGGCCGGCGCGAGATCGGCCACGGCAACCTCGCGGAGCGAGCGCTCTTGTCGGTCGTCCCCGAGGAAGATCAGTTCCCATACACGCTGCGCGTGGTGTCTGACATCCTGGAATCGAACGGATCCTCGTCGATGGCAACTGTCTGCGGCGGATGTCTCGCGCTGATGGATGCCGGCGTTCCGATTAAAGATCCGGTGGCGGGCATCGCCATGGGCCTGGTGAAGGAAGGCGACCGGTACGCCATCCTGACCGACATCGCCGGCGCCGAGGATCACTACGGTGACATGGACTTTAAAGTCGCGGGCACGGCCAAGGGTATCACCGCGCTGCAGATGGATATCAAGATCGGCGGCATCACCACCGCGATCATGCGCGAGGCGATGGAGCAGGCCAAGGCCGGCCGTCTGCACGTGCTTGGGAAGATGCTGGAGACGCTGCCGGAGTCGCGTACCGCGGTTTCCGCTTACGCGCCGCGCATCTACACGCTCAAGATCAATCCCAGTAAGATCGGCGAGCTGATCGGCCCCGGTGGCAAGACGATTCGCGGGATTATCGAACAGACCGGCGTTAAGATCGACGTGGAAGACGACGGCCGCGTGAATGTGGCGGCAACGGATTCCGAGTCGGCCGACAAGGCGCTCAAGATCATCAAGGACATGATGGCGGAAGCCGAGATGGGCAAGACGTATCTCGGCAAAGTGGTTCGGCTCGCCGAGTTCGGCGCCTTTGTGGAGATCTTCCCCGGCACCGACGGCCTGCTGCACATCAGCGAGGTCGCCGAACATCGTATTCAGGACATCCGGAAGGAACTGAAGGAAGGCGATCAGATTCTGGTGAAGGTGATCAACATCGAAGGCAATAAAATTCGCCTGAGCCGTAAGGCTGTGTTGCGCGAACAGCGGCAGAAGACCGAGGCTTCGGGCACGCATAAGTAGTGAAAGAGTGGCGAGTGACAAGTGGCGAGTGACAAGACACCGGGACTCGTTCTTCTCTACTGTCATTTGCCACTTTCGCTTGAAAATGGGTAATTCAGTACAGACCAATGGGGAAGCGGCAAATGGCGAGTGACAAGTGACGAGACCCACTCGTGGTTCTTGTCACTCGTCACTCGCCACTAGCAACTTTTCGATATGCCTCTACACATCGTCGACAAATTGCTGGACGGCGTCCTGATCCTGGAAGCCCGCGGGCGGATAACGCTCGGACCGGAGACGGAGATTCTGCGCCAGCGGATCAAGAACGCGGCCGAGTCGGGCCACAAGAACATTGTGCTGGATCTTGCGGGTGTCGATTACATTGACAGCGCCGGGCTCGGCACGCTCGTCTCCGGCGCCGCCTCCGTGCGACGCAGCGGAGGCGAATTGAAGCTGGCGAATCTTACGGCGCGGGTCCGGGACGTTATGCAGATCACGCGGCTCAGTACCGTGTTCGAAGTACACGAGAATCTCGACAAGGCTCGCTTCTCCTTCACCACTTCCGCATCGAATTAGTGGGGATTCTCAGGGCAGCTCATGAAAGTCACGCGGCGCTGAGTACCTTCCTGCGACTCCATGTCGAACGGAATTTCTGAACAGCCCGCCCGCCTCGGGCGGCCGTGGTCGTCCGGCCGGCAGGGGATCCTGCGTCGCGCGCCAATGCCGGCGTCGCGTCTAAACGCGTTCTCGTGGATTGCATTGCTGGCCTGTTTGACAATGTGGGCGCTTCCGGCCTCGACCTGTGCGCTTTGGGCGCAGGAACGGAAGGGGCAACTCGCGAACCTTGATGGCCGCGTGCTCAGCGATCAGACGACACCGCTCGAGGGCGCCGTTTGCACGCTC
>JASHQD010000574.1 GCA_030037755.1 Terriglobia bacterium | reverse complement strand
CGTGCCCTTCCAGGTGGTGATACCGCTTCTTGGTGCGAGTGTGTCTCCCTCAAGCTTGGTCTTTGCGCCCCAACTCCTCCAGACCACGAGCGCGGCCCAAGCCGTCAGCCTGAACAATGTCGGCAGTCAAGCCTTGAGCATCACTGGTATCACGAGCAGCGGGGACTTTGCCCAGACCAACAACTGCGGCAGCAGTGTAGCCGCGGGCGCCAGCTGTACGATCAACGTTACCTTCACGCCCACTCAGGGCGGCGGTCTCACCGGAGCGATCTCCGTGACCGACAACGCGCCCGGCAGCCCGCAGACCGTGTCCCTGACCGGCACGGGCGCGGTGGGCTCCCGGTTGGCGAAGAGCCCCACGTTGACGGTGGACTTCTGCGGACGCGGAGAAGGCGAGCCGGCGATCTGGCGGCCGTCGAACGCCACCTGGTACGTTTATTCTGCCAGCGGCTGCAGTGGAGATCTCACCCAGGTACAGGGCCAGACGGGCGACGTGCCGGTTTCAGCCGACTACGACGGCGACGGGAAGAGCGATTTTGCGGTTTGGCAGCCGTCGAACGGGAGTTGGTTCATTATCCCGAGCAGCAATCCGAGTGCTGCGGCGACGGTCGTCTGGGGCCTGCCGGGTGACGTGCCGGTGCCCGCGGACTACGACGGCGACGGCGTCAGCGACGTTGCCGTCTGGCGCCCCAGCACCGGGACATGGTACATCCTGCCTTCGGACGGCGGCGGCTCAATCACCAAGCAGTGGGGTCAAGCCGGCGACGTTCCTGTGATCGGCGACTACGACGGCGACGGCAAGGCGGACTACGCTGTCTTTCGCCCCTCGAATTACACCTGGTATGTGATTTTGAGCAGCACCGGGCAGATGGTCCAGACAGCGTGGGGGTTGCCAGGCGATATGCCTGTGGAAGGCGATTACGACGGCGACGGCAAGACCGATTACGCCGTGTGGCGGCCGTCGACGGCCACGTGGTGGATCATCCTCAGCAGCACAGGCCAGATCGTCCAACAGCAGTGGGGCGAGACCGGGGACATTCCCGTCGTCGGCGACTACAACGGCGACGGCAAGAACGACTACGCGGTCTGGCGGCCGTCGAATGCGACCTGGTACGTGACCTATTCGAGCGGCGGCCAGTTGATCACGCAATGGGGCGAGATCGGGGATATCCCAGCCACGCATCTGCCCTCGATGATCCGTCGCGACAAGCATATTGCGAACTTCGACGGGGATCGCAAGACCGACCTCGCGGTGTGGCGGCCCTCGACGGCGACTTGGTGGGTGATCGATAGCAGTACCGGAAAGTTAACCTCGCAGGAACAAGGCGAGAACGGCGATATGGTTGTGCCGGGCGATTACGATGGCGACGGCAAGACCGATTATGCCGTCTGGCAACCGTCGAACGGGACTTGGTACGTGATCCTGAGCAGCACGGGCAAGAGTGTCACGGAATCCTGGGGCCTAAGCGCTGACATTCCGGTACCGGGCGACTACGACGGCGACGGCAAGACCGACTATGCCGTCTGGCGGCCGTCGACCCAGACCTGGTGGATCATCCTGAGCAGCACGGGCAAAGAGGTAAGCCAGCTGTGGGGCGCATCGGGGGATATTCCGGTGCCCGCCGACTACGACGGCGATGGCAAGACCGACTACGCCATCTGGCGTCCTTCGACCGGCACGTGGTGGGTGATCCTGAGCAGCACCGGCAAAGAGGTGAGCCAGCTGTATGGAATGACGGGCGACATTCCGGTGCCCGGCGATTACGATGGCGACACCAAGGCCGACTACTCGATCTTCCGGCCCTCGGCCGGGATGTGGTACACGCTCGAGTCGAGCACCGGAAAGAGCGTCAGTACGGTGTTCGGACAGAGCGGCGATATTCCCGTGGCCAAGGATTACGACGGCGACGAGAAGACCGACATCGCCATCTGGCGACCGTCGAACGCCACGTGGTACATCCTGCAATCGAGCACGGGCACGATGACGATCACGCAGTGGGGGGAGTCGACCGACGTGCCGGTGAATCAGCCGACGGGGCAGTACTAGAGAGCTTCCTACCCATTCCGCCGACCTCGTTGTAGTCGATATCAGCCGCGCTGTAGCGGCGGTGTCCTCACCGCCGCATGTCCAACAGTCTCGACGCGGCGGTGAGGACACCGCCGCTACAGCGCGGGTTGCTAGTTCCGCAGCGACGTCCCCGCCAGTTTCTCGAGCACATGCCGCGGCGACTTTTCCGGCAGAACCAGATCCTCTTCCGAAATGATATAGGTGTGTTCCAGCGCGAGCCGGCCGGAGAGCACGGCGTGCGGGACCGAATCGGTGAAGACGATCCAGGTGGAATTGGGCGGAAACTCCCAGCGCGACTTGCCGGGCGCTTCCTGGAACGCGCGGTTTGCTTTCAGGTAATCGTGAAAGCCGAGCATGAAAGAATCGTACGGCGAGCGATCGGGAACGGGCAATCCCAGAGCGCTGCCGACACGTCCGGGCAGCCGGCTGATCGGGCGCAGCGACGAGCGCGCTTTGGCGGCGTGATCCGCCAGCCCCGCATCGGACGCGAGCCGCGGCGCGATCACGTCAAACGGCTCGCCGGTCAGCCAGACGCGCGGTTCGCTTGGATTCAGGTTCGTGAACACGCGCAGAATGCGATTTCCATTGGTGGGGCGCGTGGGGAATGCGTCGGTATGCAGCAGATCGTTGCGCTGCTTCAGCGGCAGATCGCGCCCGCGCTCTTCGATCGACCGGAAGCTGGCGAAGTCAAGCTTCCAGCCGGGCGCGTAGGGCCGCAAGAAATCCGCGGCGAACGCCGTTACGTTCCGCGAATATGCATTCATGATGGCGCGCAAGCGATCGGCGTCGGCGCTCGCCCGATCGAGCCCGTGGATGCGATCCTCGCGCGGCCGGTACGAGATGTTCTTGTGATAAGCCGCCGAAGTCTGGCGCACACCGATCAGAAGATCGCGATCGGCGGCGGGAAGCTCGTAAGGAATGCCGGCGAAGAAAAGGATCTGACCTTCCTCGAGCCGGGCGCAGTACCCCCGCGAGCGCTCGTCAGGATTCGCGGGCACGGTCCAGCCCGCGGCGGTGTAATCGGTCACTTCAACCAAGCCGTGATTTCTCCTCTCATGCGTTCGCCTG
>JASHQD010000042.1 GCA_030037755.1 Terriglobia bacterium | reverse complement strand
GGCGCCGGCAAGACGATGCTCGCCAAGCGCATCCCCACCATTCTGCCGCCGCTCAGTTTTGTCGAGGCATTGGAAACAACGAAGGTCCACAGCGTGGCGGGCGTGCTCGAAGCGGGCGTTGGACTCGTCTCGGAGCGGCCGTTCCGCTCGCCGCATCACACCATCTCCGACGCCGGACTGATCGGCGGCGGCGCGGTGCCACGTCCGGGCGAAGTGAGCCTGGCGCATCACGGCGTGCTGTTTCTCGACGAATTGCCGGAGTTCGAGCGCCACGTGCTCGAAGTGCTGAGACAGCCCCTCGAGGATGGACACGTGACCATCGCCCGCGCCGCCATGTCGCTTACCTTTCCTGCACGATTCATGCTGGCGGCCGCGATGAATCCTTGTCCTTGCGGTTTCTTCAACGACCCCTCGCGCGAGTGCACCTGCACGCCCCCGCTGATCCAGCGTTACGTCTCCAAGATTTCCGGGCCGTTGCTCGATCGCATCGACATCCACATCGACATGCCCGCCGTGAAGTACCGCGAACTGCGCGAGTCCGAGGGCGGCGATACGTCCGACGCGGTCCGCAAGCGGGTGGTGACGGCGCGCGAGCGCCAGAGCGCCCGCTACCAGGGCGAGAAGATTCACGCCAAAGCGCAGATGAGCACGCGCCAGGTGCGCAAGTACTGCGATCTCACGGCGGACTGCGAGCGCCTGCTCGAAAACGCCGTCAATCGGCTCGGCCTCTCCGCGCGCGCCCACGATCGCATCCTCAAAGTGGCGCGAACCATCGCCGACCTCGAAGGCGCGGAATCGATCGGACACCCACACATTTCCGAAGCCATCCAGTACCGCTCGCTCGACCGCAACTACTGGGCATAAGCGGGAGAGGCGCTCCAAACGTCCCTAGCCCAGCGGCTGTAACATAAGGTTTACATGCGCGTCATGATGCCTTAACGGTGGTCATCCACGCTGGATCGTGGTATCCCGGCTGTTAATGACGCGCTCGAAGGCGCGGCAGAATCCGAGTCGTCTCTGATTTCCGAAATCGAATCCTCACAGGCAGGGGCGGGCGAATGAGATCGAATCCCACTGAAGACGGAGTTGCACCCGTGCTCCCTCAGGAGCACGATCCGGCCGAAGTGCTGCCGTTTCCCGGACACGCTGGCGACGTCGAGCGTTATAATTCGCGGGTGGCAGCACGCATTGTTATCATTGAAGACGAAAAAGATATTGTCGAGCTTGTCCGGTACAACCTCCGCAAGGAAGGCCTGGAGGTGCTCGGATTCGGCCGCGGGCGCGAAGGATTGGAGTACATCCGGCGCAACGCGGTTGACCTGGTGCTGCTCGACGTATTGCTGCCCGACCTTGATGGATTTGAAATCTGCCGGGCCCTGCGCGCGGACGATCGCACGCGTTCGCTGCCCGTGATTTTTCTCACCGCCAAAGGCGCCGAGATCGACCGTGTGGTGGGACTCGAAATCGGCGCCGACGATTATGTGGTGAAGCCTTTCAGTCCCCGGGAACTGGTGGCCCGGGTGAAGGCCGTGCTGCGGCGCAAAGCGCCCGCGGAAGCGGTGCGCGAAGTCGCTGAAGGGGGAGAAGTGAGGCTGGACGCGTCCACGCGCGAAGTGACGGTGCGTGGACAGTTGGTGGAATTGAGCGCGCTGGAATTCCGGCTGCTGCACTACCTGGTATCGCACCCGCGCCGTATTTTCAGCCGTGACCGCCTGCTGGACGTGGTCTGGGGCCGCGACCGCTTCGTAACGCCACGCACGGTGGACGTCCACATCCGGCGGCTGCGCGCCAAGATTGAGGCCGATCCGGACAATCCCCGCTACCTGCAGACCGTGCGTGGCTCCGGATATCGCTTTCTGCCGCAGCCCGAAGCGGCGGAATAGTCCACCCGTACTGGTTCGATGCCCGTCTCCCGCCCAATATTTCGGAAGCTACTGCTGAACGCCCTCCTGCTCATCGCGGCCGCGCTCATCATTATTTATCTCGACCTTTCCCGGCGCGGTATCTTCGAAGCCGCCTGTATTGCGGTTGTGGCGGCGCTCGTTATCAGCTACATGCAGGCCGTTTCGCTTGAGCGGCGTATCGGCCGCCTGCGGGATTTCGCGGAGGGCGGCGTCGATCGGCGGGACATCGAGGCCGAGAAGGCGGCCGAGGACGAGCTTGGCGTGCTGGCCCGCTCGCTCGACGGCATGGCAGCGCGACTGGGAGGCATGGCGGAACGAGCGAAGGTGGACGGCGCCCAGCGCGCGGCCATTCTCGCGACCATGATGGAAGGTGTTCTGGCCGTCGACCTGAAGCTGCGAATCACTTTTTCCAATCGTTCTTTTGCCGAAGCGGTGGGCGCGCAGCATCCCATTCGCGACGGCACGCCTTTGCCGGAAGTGGTGCGCGCGCCCTCGCTCATCGAGCTGCTCAGCCAGGTGTTGCGCGAAGGCGAGCCTCAGGAACAGCGCATCGGCCTGGTGCTGGCGGGTGAGGAGCGTATATTCCTGGCCCAGGCGGCCCCGCTCGCCTCGCCGGCCGGTCCGGGCGCCATCGCGGTCCTCTACGACATCACGCCACTGGAGCGGCTGGAGCGTGTGCGACGCGACTTCGTGGCCAATGTGTCGCACGAGTTGAGGACGCCGCTCACCGCGATTCGCGGCTACGCCGAGACGCTGCTGGAAGGCGGCCTCGAAGACGCCGAGAACAGCCGCCGCTTCGTGGAAATCATCAAGGCGCACGCCATAAGGCTCGGGAACATCACCTCCGACCTCCTGACGTTATCTGAACTCGAATCCGGCGCAGCAGCTTCCCCGCCGGAGCGCGTGTCTGTGCTGGCGGCGGTGGATTCCTCGCTGCGAACGGTGAGTACCGCGGCACGGCTGGCCGGGGTCCGCCTGGTGCGAGGCGACATGGAAGAGGCGGACGTTCTCGGCAGCCGCACGCACCTGGAACAGGTGCTGGTGAACCTGCTCGACAACGGCGTGAAGTTTAACCGGTCGGACGGCGAGGTGCGCATCGAAACGCATCGTTCGCCGGATGGCAATGTCAGCATCGAGGTGAGCGACACCGGAGTCGGGATTCCCTCCGAATTGCAATCGCGCATCTTCGAGCGGTTCTACCGCGTGGACAAAGCGAGGTCGCGCGAGGCGGGCGGTACCGGACTCGGGCTTTCGATCGTCAAGCACATTGTGGAGCGAATGAACGGCACAGTGACCGTGGAGAGCGATTTGGGACGGGGGTCGAAGTTTACGGTCACGCTGCCGCGCTGCGCATAAATCTCGCCGCTAGCCGCGCACCGCCGGTAGTTCAGGGCGGGTGTAGACTCAATACGTAGCCGACGGTTCCAAACTACGGCCCTGTGGGCACCTGTGCTCGATGTGGGTCTTTCGAGCTAAATATCTACAAACATTGGCTATAACGCAGATTTCACCCGTCCTTCACAATCTTGTAACATTGTGGCCGCACCATCATCATGTTGGAGGACCCTACTATAATGATGAATCGGCGAAGCTTAGTCAGTTTGCTCGGTCTTGCCGTTTGCGCGGGTTTGGTGGGGCTCGGCTCTCTACTGTCACCTGGTCCGAGCAACGTATCCATCGCGGAACCTGTTCCGCTTCCCTCAGTCCTGATTAACGCTGCGGGCGCCACATTTCCCTACCCAATCTATTCGAAGTGGTTTTCCGAGTACCACAAGCTGCATCCTGACGTCGAGTTCAACTACCAGTCCGTAGGCTCGGGGGCTGGGATCCGGCAGACGATTGACAAAACCGTCGACTTCGGCGCCTCCGACGGCCCAATGAACGACCAGCAGCTCGCCGAAGCCAAGCAGAAGCTTGGCTATGACATCTTGCACTTCCCGACGGTGTTAGGCGCGGACGTGCCTTGCTACAATATCCCCGGGGTGACGGCGGAGCTGAAATTCACGCCGGAATCGCTGTCGAATATCTATCTGGGGAAGATCACGAAGTGGAATGATCCCGCGCTCACCGGCCCGAATCCGGGCGTGAAGCTTCCCAACACGGATATTGTCGTGGTCCACCGCTCGGACGGCAGCGGCACGACGTACATCTGGACTGACTACCTCTCCAAAATCAATCCGGCGTGGGCCTCGAAAGTGGGCCGTAACACCTCTGTGAATTGGCCGGTCGGGCTGGGCGGCAAGGGCAATGAGGGTGTGGCAGGCTTGGTGAAGGAGACACCGGGCGCCATCGGGTACGTTGAGTTGATCTACGCTATCCAGACTCACATTCCCTACGGAGTCGTCGAGAACAAGGCTGGAAAATTCATCAAGGCGGATCTGGCTTCAGTCACCGCTGCCGCCACTGGCGCTGCCGCAAACATGCCGGACGATTTTCGGGTCTCCATAACAAACGCGCCTGGGGCGGATGCCTACCCCATCTCCAGCTTCACATGGCTTCTGATCCCGAGCCACATTGCGGACGCCACAAAGCGCGATGACATCAAGGCGTTTCTGAAATGGATGCTGACCGACGCCCAGCAATACAACGAAGGCCTGGATTACGCGCGGTTGCCCAAGGCAGTGGTGGCAAAGGAAATGACGCAGATCAATAGGGTCCAGTAGGATAGTGAAAGGCTCGCTCGGGCGACTGACAGAGTTTCATCGTCCTTCGCGCTGGCGCTGATAGCTTGCGCAAGCGAACGTTTCAAGAGACCCCAGGCGATGTATGGCCACTTCAAATACGGGCGTTGAGGTTCGGCTGCCGAGCGCACCCCGCGGACGCGGGTTACGGCTCGGCGGCACCCGGGGCGTTGATCTCATCGCGAAAATGTTGACGCTGGTCGCCGCGGTGAGCGTACTGCTTGTCACCGTGTGGCTCGTGATCGAGCTTTGGGAGCAATCCGAGCTTTCGCGGCACGCCTTCGGTTTCCGGTTCCTCTTGGATCGTGCATGGGATCCTGTCTTCGGCCACTTTGGAGCAATGCCCTTTGTCTACGGCACGCTGGTGACCTCGGCCGTAGCCATGCTCATCGCGATACCTCTGGGTGTGGGCGCTGCGATCTTCCTCGCCGAACTGGCTCCGCGCGGGCTTTCCGATACCCTCACCTTCCTTATCGAGCTGCTGGCGGCAGTGCCCAGCGTAGTACTGGGTCTCGTAGGCATTTTTGTCGTGGTCCCGTGGGTGCGGACCTCTTTCGGGCCATTCCTCAAGGACATCTTCGGCTTCCTGCCGCTGTTTCAGGGGCCGATTTATGGGGTTGGCTTTTTGACGGCGGGACTGGTGCTGGCGATCATGGTGCTGCCCTTCATCGTCTCGATCTCACGTGAGGTCCTGCTGAGCGTGCCGAACGATTTGCGGGAGGGCGCTCTCGCGCTGGGTTCGACGCACTGGGAGTCCACCTGGAAAGTGGTGGTGCCGACCGCCGGTACGGGCATTCTGGGGTCGATTTTTCTGGGTCTGGCGCGCGCGCTCGGCGAAACGATGGCTGTGTCGATGGTCATTGGCGGAACCCCGCAGATTGCGGCTTCTCTTTTCGCGCCGGGATATTCGATTGCCTCGGTGATCGCCGATCAGTTTGCCGAAGCGACCGGCGATCTCTTCCGGCAGTCGTTGGTGGAACTGGGTCTGGTGCTATTCGGGATCACAGTGCTGCTCCACGCCGTGGCCCGGCTGCTCGTGAACACCACTGCCCGCAAGGCAAAGGGGGCAGCGTGAACCGGCTTACCTGGAGGAAGATGGTAAATGCCGTGATGTCCTCCGTGACGGCGCTCTGTGCGCTGATCGCGGTCGTTCCCTTGCTCTTTGTGCTCGGGCTTCTGGTTGTCAAGGGCACCAGTTCGCTCAACTGGGCGTTTTTCACCAAGTTGCCGGTGCCCGTTGGCGAAACTGGCGGCGGCATCGCCAACGCGATCGTAGGCTCCGCCGAGCTCCTGCTGCTGGCAGCACTTTTCGGAGTTCCGCTGGGCGTTGCCGGCGGGATTTATCTCTCGGAGTTTGGCGGATGGGGAGTGCCCTTTGTGGTACGCTACGCCGCCGATCTGCTGGTGACGGTACCTTCAATCGTGATCGGCATTTTCGCTTACGCCGTCGTCGTCCTGCCCGTGGGCCACTTTTCGGCGCTGGCAGGCGGATTCGCGTTGGGGGTGATGCTGTTGCCGATCGTGGTAACGAACACCGAGCAATTCCTGCGCACGGTCCCAGTGTGGCTGCGGGAAGGGTCGTTGGCACTGGGAGCCGGGCACTGGAAGACCACCATGAGCGTGGTGGTTCCGGCAGCCATGCAGGGCATTCTGACGGGTATCCTGTTGGCGCTGGCTCGGGTGGCCGGCGAGACAGCGCCGTTGATTTTTACGGCGTTCAACAATGCCTACTGGAACCGGGGACTGAATCAGCCCGTATCCTCCCTGCCCTACATGATCTGGATTTACGGTATCTCGGCTTACGATGATTGGCACCGGCAAGCCTGGGCCGCCGCCCTGCTGCTGCTGGGGCTCGTCCTGGTCGTTAACGTACTATCGCGATTAGTGCTGGCGCGAAGAATGGCGTCGCGGAGGATAGCGTGAGCGCGACCGACGCCGCGAGGCTTGACGTGACTCAAAATCTCAATCCTGAAAAAGCGCAGGAGACGGCCGCGGTTCCGGAAGCGGGGCGCAATCAGCCTGCAGTAAAGATCAAGGCCCGCAACGTTGACTTCTTCTACGGCCCGAAACAGGTCCTGCAAGGCATTTCCGCCGATATCCGCGAGCGCAGGATCACGGCTTTGATCGGTCCTTCGGGGTGCGGCAAGACCACGTTCCTGCGCACGATCAATCGAATGTACGAAACGGTGAAGAACGCCCGGGCCGACGGAGAACTCCTGCTCGACAGCGAGAGCATTTTCGATCTGGCGCTGCCCCACCTCCGCCGCCGCGTGGGCATGGTGTTTCAGAAGCCGAATCCGTTTCCGAAGAGTATCTTTGACAATGTAGCCTATGGACCGCGCGTTCACGGTCTGGCCAACGGGGCCCGCCTGGCGGAGCTGGTCGAGCAAAGCCTGCGGGGCGCCGCGCTGTGGGAAGAAGTGAAGGACAGTCTTCACAAGTCGGCCTTTTCGCTTTCGGGCGGCCAGCAGCAGAGGCTCTCGATCGCGCGCGCCCTGGCGATCGATCCCGAGGTTCTGCTCCTCGACGAGCCCTGCTCCGCCCTCGATCCCATTTCCACCGCCAAAATCGAGGAATTGCTCTTCGCGATCGAGAATCGATGCACGCTGGTCATTGTCACCCATAACATGGCTCAGGCGGCACGCGTCGCGGATTATACCGGCTTCTTTTTGACGGGGAAACTCGTCGAATTCAACGATACCAAGACGATTTTCACCAATCCGTCGCGCAAGGAAACGGAGGATTACATCACGGGACGCTTCGGATAGTGTTGCCTAGAGATTAGGCTAAAGTGCTAGCTTCTGCATTGCCTCGGGTGTAGAATACGAATCGGCGGGAAAGATATGCGTCATTTTGAGGAACGGCTCAATGAACTGCGGCTCCGGCTGCTCGAGATGGGAGGCCTGGTGGAATCCGCCGTGCACCTGAGTGTTCAGGCGCTCATCGAGGCCAACGTCGAACTCGCGCGGCGCGTCCTGGCTGACGAGCCCCGGATCAACGAGCTCGAAATCCAGAATGACGACCTCGCCACCGGGCTGCTGGCGCTCGAGCAGCCCGTAGCCTCGGACCTGCGCTTCATCACGGCTGCGATCAAGATCAACAACAACCTCGAACGAATGGGCGACAAGGCGGCGAATATCGCCGAGCGCTCCATCGCGCTGGCCTCGGAGCCGGCCGTAACTTCGCTGGTCGATGTGGCCCGCCTCGGACGCCTGGTCGAGCCCATGGTGCACCAGGCGCTCGACGCTTTCGTGCGCCGCGATTCGGCGCTTGCCCGCAGCGTCCTTTCCTCCGACGACGCCGTTGACGACATGCGTAATCGCATCTCCGCCGAAGTCGTTCACCGTTTGGAGATGGATGCTCGCAACGCCCGGCCCTGGCTCGATCTGCTGTTTGTGAGCCGGAGTCTGGAGCGCATCGGCGACCACGCTACCAACATCGCCGAAGACGTTGTCTTCATGGTGGACGGGGTGGACGTCCGCCATGGCCACGCCGTTCCTGCCCGGTGAGTCGCGGCAACCTGTCTAGCCGCCGTTACGATTCGTCCTGCCGCCGCAGGCCCGCTGCCCGGCGTTACTGCGCTTTCTTGAGAATGGCGCTGGTGTTCTCATCTTCCGCGATCTGGTGATAGAAATCCTTCAAGTCCCCCAGCTTGTCGGTCGGGACCAGGACGTCGTTTACCTGATAGCTGCGCGTGTAGTGCAGGACGTTGCCCTCAAATTCCATTTTGCTTTTGTAGCTGGCGGCGCCCACATCCAAGGCCAGCGGTTCAGGCAGACCATCGGGCTTGTACCCGTCGGGCAGTTCGATATCCACGACGTCGCCCTGCAGCGTGGCGGCCCCATATTCCACCGGGTACTTGCGGTCCTTCGGGTCGAGGGCGAATTCCTCCTTGGTCCCGAGCACGCGCGGCCGCACCAGGAGCAGGTCGCCCGCTGCTTGCGCATAGCCGTCCGCCTGAAATCCGTAGGTCAGGATGGGATTGGTACTGAGGTCTTCAAGGCCCTTCAGTTGATAGCCTCGCAGAGTAAACCCGCCCAGGAACCTGGAGAGAAAATCCTCAGTGGCCTTGCGGCGGTCGGCCTCGGGCAGGCTGAGCAGTTGTGCGCGGAGGTCGGCGGCGGGCTCTCCCCAGCGAATCTCCGTGACCACCCCCTTCAGCGTGCCGTCGGGCGCGAGCGAAAGCTTCGCCGAGCGCAGCAGGCGATTCAAGCTCGGTGGAAGGAGAGGCAGCTTGATCAATGAGCCACTGTCCTCGGTCACCAGCAACCCGTAGTTCGCCTGAAGCGATTGCGGCAGGAATCCGAGGCTCACATAGGGGTCGGTCGGATCGAAAAACAACAGCTGGCCGAGCTTGGGATCGTTCTGGACGGCATAGAACCCGCTCGAACCGGAGTCGGGCGGCAGCTGGATGGCCAGTATCACATGGTCGAATTCCATGGCCGTGGGAAAATCGGGAGTCACCACGCCGCGCGCGTGATTAATCAGCACGTAGTAGGACTTCACTCCCGCTTCGGCCAGCATGGCACTGAGCAGTGTTGCTTTATCCTTGCAGTCGCCGTAGTGATTTGAATATATGTCCGCGGCCGGGTGGGGCTGGAAACCGCCCTTCCCGAT
>JASHQD010000573.1 GCA_030037755.1 Terriglobia bacterium | reverse complement strand
ATGGTGACCGCGCTATTCAAATTGTCATTACCCGTGTACACGTGCCTTCTCCGGCGACCTTTGCTGTAGCGCCGTCCCTGATTTGTTTGCTGTAAGCGGGTGCGTCCCGCCTGCGACTTTGGGCGCCTGGAACAGGCGCCCAAATTGTCAGATGCCATTCTGAGTGGGCAACGGGTCGTTGCTGTACTGAGGTTGGGGCAGGGGTTCGGAAACCTCAAACCCCTAGCCCCTGGCCCCTGACCCCTAATATCCGGTCGGTTGATTCACCGGCACGTCCGTCGATTCACCCCACTGCGTGATCGTCATCGTGCCCGTGCTCGATTGCAGGATGTACCACGTGGCGGTCGACGGTCGCCAGATGGCGATGTCAGTCTTCTCGTCGCCGTCGTAATCCTTGGCCACGGGAATATCGCCGCTCTGTCCGAACACCGTACTGACGCTCTTTCCGGTGCTCGACTCGAGCGTGTACCACGTCCCGGTCGAGGGCCGGAAGACCGTGTAGTCGGCCTTGGTGTCGCCGTCGTAGTCGCCCGGCACGGGAATGTCGCCCGTCATTCCATACACCTGGCTCACCTCCTTGCCCGTGCTGCTGAGAATGACCCACCAGGTGCCGGTGGAAGGACGCCAGATGGCGTAGTCGGTCTTGCCATCGCCGTCGTAGTCGGCGGGCACCGGAATATCTCCCGATGCGCCCCACAGCTGGCTGACCTCTTTGCCCGTGCTGCTCAAGATCACCCACCAGGTCTGGGTCGACGGACGCCAGATGGCGTAATCCGTCTTGCCGTCGCCGTCATAATCGCCGGGAACCAGAATGTCGCCGCTCGCACCCCACAACTGGCTTACCTCCTTGCCCGTGCTGCTGTAAATGGTCCACCAGGTCTGGGTGGAGGGACGCCAGATGGCGTAATCCGTCTTGCCGTCGCCGTCGTAATCGCCCGGAACCGGTATGTCGCCGTTCTCGCCCCACACCTGCGACGTGTCTTTGCCCGTGCTGCTGTCGATCGCCCACCAGGTTCCGGTGGACGGCCGGAAGACCCCCAGATCCGCCTTGCGGTCGCCGTCGAAGTTGGCGATATGCTTGTCGCGCTCGTACATCGAGGCGAGATGCGTCGCCGGAACGTCGCCCGTCTCGCCCCATTGGATGGTAGCCTCGCCGCCGCCGGAGTAGACGAAGTACCAGGTGGCGTTCGACGGCCGGAACACCGCGTAGTCGTTCTTGCCGTCGCCGTCAAAGTCGCCGACCGCCGGTATGTCGCCGCTCACGCCCCACGTATAGCTCACCGTCTTGCCGGTGCTGCTCAGGATGATCCACCAGGTGCCGGTGTCCGGACGCCAGATGGCGTAATCGGTCTTGCCATCGCCGTCGTAATCGCCTTCCACCGGAATGTCGCCCGTCAGACCCCAGGGCGTGTTCACGGTCTTCCCCGTGCTGCTGAGAATCACGTACCAGGTGTAATTCGAGGGCCGGAACACCGCGTAGTCGTTCTTGCCGTCGCCGTCGAAGTCGCCCCGCACCGGCACGTCGCCGGGCTCGCCCCAGACCTGCGACTCGGTCTTGCCCGTACTGCTCAGGATCACCCAGAAGGTGCCGGTCGAGGGACGCCAGACGGCGAAATCGGTCTTGCCGTCGCCGTCGTAATCGGCGGGCACGGGGACGTCACCGGGATCGCCCCACTGCTGCGTGATCTCGCCGCTGGAGGTATAAACGTACCAGGTGGCGGTGGTCGGCCGGAAGACGGCGTACTGGTCCTTGCCCTCGCCTTCGTAGTCGGCGGCCACCGGAATGTCGCCCGGCAGCCCCCAACCCTGCTGCAGGTCGCCGCCGCCGCCGTTGGACATCACGTACCAGGTGCCGGTCGAGGGCCGCCACACCGCCGGCTCGCCCTTGCCGTCGCCGTAGAAGTCCACCGTCTGATTGGGATTTTCGGACCAGGGCAGGGAACTGGTGCGCTCGACCTCGAGACTCACGGCGTTGCTCGAGTACTCCACGAGAAAATGCTCGGTGCCGTTGATCGTGGTGCCGTTCACCTTGCTGAACTGCCCGCTGACGGTGGAGCCCGAGAGGATGGTGAACGCGGCCCCAATCGCGGGAATGTAGCCGTTCGTCAAGGTGATGTTTAGCGTGCCGCCGGCGGTTACCGTTCCCGAGGCTTTCACCTGACCGTACTGCGTTCCCGCCGTAGCGCCGCCGATGCTCTCGCCGATTGTGCCCGACTGCGTGAAACTGCCCGTCACACTGAGCGTGCCGGGCGAGAGATTCAGCACGCCGGAGTTAGTGAAGTTGGCGGTGGTCGCCAGATTCTGACCGCTCGCAAGCGTTAGGGTTCCTGTTGAGGAGTTTACGGTCAGCATGGATAGCGAGTTCGTGCCCGATTCGTCCTCGATGAGCGCGGACGCGCCAGTCAGCGTGATGTTGGCGGAGTTTTCGTAGATATCACCGGGTATCTGCAGTGTCCCGGTCACCTGATAAGTTCCGCCACTCAGCGTATAACCGTTGGTGCCGCTCACCAGGTTCGAAAAGCTGCTCGTCGAATCGTGGAAACTCATGGTGCTCCCGCTGGCGACGGTGAGCGTTCCTGTGTTGCTGAAGTTCACGCCATAAAAGAAGAGTGGGTTCGTTTGATTGGCAGTAATGGTGCCTTGGTTCGTCAGCACACCGTAGCAGTTGGTATTAGGGAAGACCTGGCCGGAGCCTTGAATCGTGCTCTCGTTGATCAACGTCGCGCTGCTGCAATTGCTGGACGCAATGATGGCGTTTTCATTCGAAGTCGAAGTCAGGGTCAGAGTGCCGGTACCCGCGAGCGTGGCGGTTCCTCCGGCCGGGATGATAAACGTGGTAGCGTCGCCCGTCGATGTCAGATTAATGGTGCCGTTGTTCGTGATGGTCCCCGAGAAGGTGGAGAAGTTGTTGTCAGGAATGACCATGCTTCCCGTGTTGGTGATTCCGGTGAACGTCGAATAGTTATAAGCGTAAGCCGTGGCACCGTTCGTGGCGGCGATTGTACCGCCTGTCACCGCCGACGAATACCCTTGATAGCTGAATTGCAGAAACGAACCCGTTCCCGTGGCCGAGATGGTGTGACTGGTATTGGTTACGTTGGCGCCCAGAAGAATCAGTCCGGCGCCGTTGGTCGCTTCGAGTGTCCCGGTGTTGGTTAAGTTGGCCGCCTGGATCGTCAGGGCTACGCCCGACTGGTTGGCATTGATGGTTCCACTGTTGTTCAGGGTGCCGAAGCAATTGGTGTTCGGAAATATGGTTCCTGAGCCTTGGATGGTGGACTGGTTGGTCAGGGTCATGCCGCCGCAGCCGGTGCCAGCGAGGTAATTATTTGCGTTCGCCGTCATGGTGATCGTGCCTGAGCCTGTGAACGTGGTGGTCGATCCGCTTGGGATTAGCAGATTCGTCTGATCGCCTGTCGAACTGACGGTGATGGTGCCGGTATTGGTGAGGGTCCCTGAGAAGGTGGCGTTGTTGTTATCCTGAATCACCATGGTTCCGGAATTGGTGACGGTGCTTAGCGTCGGACTCTGGTCGAGATAAATCGTGCCGCCCGAGGAGGTGGTCAACGTGCCGCCGGTCAGGACCGCGGCAGAGCTGTACAGTTGCACATAAGAACCGGAGCCCACAGCCTGAATTTTCCCGTTGGTATTGGTCACTGCGGTGTCGATCTGGAGCGCGCCTCCGTTGGTGGCTTCGAGAATGTTTGAGTTGGTGACTACGGGTGCGGGGTAGTTGGCTCCCCCAGACAGAGCAAGAATGAGATTGTTCACGCCCACCGGCTGGTTGGCGTTGATGGTGCCGGTGTTGGTGACGCTGGCGATGTTTCCAATCGAGCCCGCGCCCTCGATGGTGGAAGCGTTTACGAGCGCGCCGCCGTTGCCCCCCGCGCAACCGAGAAGAATCTGATTGTTGTTGATGTTGTTCGTGCCGTCCCCCAGCATGGTGATCCCGGCGCCGTTGAGCGTGAGGGTCTGGTTGGTTGGGATGCACAGACTGACCTGGTCTCCGGTGGACGTCATCTGGATGGTTCCAGAGTTGGTCACGCTGCCTTGCATCTGCCCGTTGCTGCGGTAATCATCGATCAGAATCAAGCCGCTATTGGTGATCGGGTTGCTCCCGGTGCCGTCGAGCAGTGTGCCGCCTCCGAGGTAAATGGTTCCGCCACTCGAGGTGGTGTAGGTCCCGCCGCTGACGGTCAAACCTGACGTTCCGAGCGACCCGGAGAGGTCGATGTAGGACCCACTGCCGGTCGCCATCATCGTGCCGCTGGTATTCGTGATCGTGGTGCTTCCGATGACGATTCCGCCGCCGTTCGATGCTTCGATGGTTCCGGCGTTGGTGCTGGCGCCGGCGCGTCCCAACTGAAGCTGGAGGTTTGCGGAGCCCACGGGGACGTTGTCATTGATCGTGGCGCCGGAGCTGTTGGTGAAAGACGTGAGATTCGTGATGGTGCCCGTACCCTGCACGAGTTGCTGATTCACGAAGGTACCGCCGCTGATGCTGTTGTTGTTGTTGTAAGCGTTGTTGGTGCCGTCCCCCATGGTCAGATTGCCGCCCTTGCCCGTCAAGGTGAACGTCTGACCGCTGGGTATGCCCAGGCCGACTCCCCCGGACGCGCTGGCCAGGATCTCGAGAGTTGCCGTGTTGTTGAGCGTTCCTTGAAAGCTAGCGCCGGCGTTATTACCAATGGCCGGCAGGACCATCGTCCCCTTGTTGTTGATGGTGTTCCCGTTGGTGCCATCCATCGTCGTCGAATTCAGGATGTTAATCACCCCACCTCCCGAGGTGGTGTACGTGCCGCCGGTGAGCATTTGCCCGCCCTGTCCCTCGCCCTCGATGTAGACGGAAGAATTTGAGCCCACCGCCTGAATCGTGCCTCCCACGTTACTCAGCGTGAGGCTGCCCATCGCGATCTGGCCGCCGCCGGTGGCTTCGATCAAGCCGGCGTTGCTTGAGTTGCCATTTGAATTGTTGCGGCCGATGACGAGCTGCTCTCCGGATTGGTTGGCGTTGATCACGCCCGTCGAGGCGTTATTGAAGGACATGTCGAAGCTGCCGGAGCCCTCGATCGTCTCCTCGTTTAGCAGAAGGGCGCCGGCGCCGCTGCCTCCAATGCCGTCGCTGCCGAAGGAGTTGGCGCTGAGCGTGATGGTGCCGCCGCCGCTGAGAGTCACGGTGCCGCCGGAGTCGAAATCCAGACTCGTTCCACCAAAGTTCATGAATGGAGCAGGCAGGATAATCTGCCCGCCGTTGCTGAGGACTGAGCCGGCGACAGTGAGCGAGTTATTGGTGTTCACCACGGAGGGAAGCGTCAAGCTGTTGCCGCTGCCGACGGTAAGATTGGCGGTATTGCCGCTGACGTCCATGAGAACGGCGGCGCCCGACGTGATAAAAACGTCGCAAGTCGAGCTCGGCTCGCCAGCCGACCAATTCGAGGCACCGCTCCAGTCGCCGCTTGAACCTCCAACCCAGGCGTCGTCGATGCTGTTCACACAGTTTTGCCCGAACGCCGAACTCGCGCCGCCGCCGAGCAGTAACCCGGCGGCTACCGCGATCGCGGCGCCGCTCAACGCTCCAAGGTTGATTCTCCCCCCTGCTTCTTTCATCAACGTTCTCCTCTCAACTCACTTTCTGGCTGTTGTCATCAAGTCGCGAGCGCGAGTCGCGCGTTGCCTCACTGGGCAGACTCGAGCTCGGGATTGGGCCGCAAAGTAGACGGATCGGGCGGCGGAGGCGCAGTTTTCACCTGATTGCCGCCATTCTGGTCGTAGGCGTACAAGCTGAAATCTTCCGACGCGATGTAGACCACCCCGTTCACCACCGTCGGCTGCGCTGCGATGGCGGCGCCGGTCGCGGCCTTCCACGCCTCTACGCCGTCTACGTCCAGGTAAAACGCGTATGCGTTGCCGTTGGAGACTCCGACGTAGGCTACGCCATTGGCGACGGCAACCGGCGATATGGTGTAGGCGCTGCTGTAGGTCTCCTTGGCGATGTAGTCACCGGTGTAAGCATTGATCCAGGCAAAGACGCCGTTGTCCGATCCCACGTAGATCGTGCCGTTGGTGACCGCAGGCGATTCCACGGCGCCTCCCGCCGCGTATTTCCAGACCAGCGTGCCTGTAGGGCCATCGAGGGCGTAGAGATTCTCGTCTTGCGAGCCGGCATAGACGACCTCTTCGGAAACCGCCGGCGAGGCCGACACTTTGCCCGTGGTCGCGTATTTCCACACCTGGGCGCCCGTGGTGGCGTTGATGGCGTATACGTTCTCGTCGTAGGACCCGATGTAGACCACGTTGTTGGCCACAGCCGGCGAACTGACAACTTCGCCGCCGGTCGTGAACTTCCACACCTGCGCGCCCGTGGTCGCGTTCACGGCGTAAACGCTGTCGTCGGTGGAGCCGATATAGACCGTGGTGTTGACCACGGCCGGCGAGGAATTAATGGCCGCGCCCGTCTTGAACTTCCACGACAACGCTCCGGTGCTGGCGTTGACGGCGTAGAGATAGTCGTCCGTCGAGCCGACATAGACGATGCCGTTGGCCACGGCCGGAGAGGAATCGGTGATGCTGTTTCCCGTCTGGTACTTCCAGACCAGTGCGCCGGTGGTGGCGTTGATGGCGTACAGGTAATCGTCGGCCGATCCGACGTAGACCGTGCCGCCCGAAACGGCCGGGGAGGAAGTGATCGCGCCGCCGGTCGCGTAGCTCCAGTCCAGATCGATCGTTCCCACGTTGCTGGTGTTCAGCACGTTCTCATAAGGGTTGCGCCCCCGATGCAGCTGCGAGTAGCGGAACTGCGGCCAATTGGCCTGAACCGTGAACTGTGCCTGCGCCGCCGTTCCCGTTGTGCCCTCCGCCACCGCTGTCACCCAGTGCGTTCCCGGAGTCGCCGAGGTCGGCACCTGGACGTTGATCCCCGAAAATGTCCCGGTGGACGTCGAGACCGCCAGCGCTACATCGCTCGAATCCCAATAAATGTTGATTGCTACGCTGTCGGGAAATCCCGACCCTGAGACCTGAAAGATGACCGGCGGACCCACGCCGGGCGATGGCGGATCGACATTCGGCGTTAGCGTCAAACTGGGTGTCGCCGCTGCCGCTGGAACGACGGAGATAGCCGCCGTTAGAAGCGCCGCAACAATGGTCGCGACCAGCTGTAGAGCCCAACTTCCTCGCGGTGTGTGAATCACGATTCCTCCTGGCACGGCAGAGTTACATTCCTTTGTAATGTCGACGAGTTATTCTTGATAGTTCGAACCTCATCGGATACGATTTCTTAGTCCAGACACACTTCAACTCCGGCGGCTGTGCGCCTGGCTACGGAACGTTTGGGGTCGACCGGGCAGGCTCCGCCCTCCGCTCGTAAGCGCAACAGCGGGCGCGACCCTCAAGTGACCGTTTTCACCGCAGCGCTGAGTGATTTACAGGAAGTGGCGAATTCCTGTCTTTTAGAAAGCTTTAAGATTTCATTAAGCCATCATGGGCACGTCTAAAACTCCGCCCGACATTCTGCAACTCGGGCCTTTTCAATTGCTTGTCGGAACCAGGGTTTTGTTTCGCGATCACCAGCCGGTGGCGCTCGCGCCTCGAGCCGTGGAAGTTTTGGTGGTTTTGGCCACGAGGGCCAACGAAATTGTCAGCAAAGATGACCTCATGCGGGCGGTCTGGCCCGACACTTTTGTCGAGGAAGTGAACCTGGCGGTTCATATTTCCGCATTGCGCAAGCTCCTGGCCGGCGAGGGTGACGCCATCCAGATCGAGACGATCCCGAAGCGAGGGTATCGCCTGCGGGGTGACGTTCGAGCCACCGAAGCCGAGCTGTCCGCGGAACCGGCCAGCCCGGCTGTGCCGCCGCCCACGGACGCTGAACCCGTCGTCGTCGCGAAGTCTTCCCCAACCGAGTCAGCGGCGCCGGCGCCGGCCCCGGCCCCGACTCACATCTCGAGCCCCTATCGATTGCCGCGCCGCGCCGTCGCCGCCATCGCCGCTGGAACGGTCCTGCTCGTCGTCCTCGGAATCCGGCTCGACCGCTGGGTGAGTCGCGTCCGCGAGGGCGTGGAGGCGGGTGGCGCCCGAATTCGATCACTGGCGGTGCTGCCGCTCGATAATCTGTCGGGCGATCCGTCGCAGGACTATTTCGCCGCCGGCATCACCGACGAGCTGACCACCGAGTTGGCGCACATCCGCGGCCTGCGGGTGGTGTCGCGCACGTCGGCCTCCCAGTTCCAGTCCGCGCATCGCTCGTTGCCCGACATCGCACGCGCGTTATCGGTTGATGGCGTCATCGAGGGATCGGTGGTGCGGGCCGGCAATCGCGTGCGGATCACCACGCAGCTTATCGAGGCGGCGAGCGACCGGCATCTGTGGGCGGGAACGTATGAGGACTCGGTCGACGAAGTGATCGCGCTGCAGGACCGCGTGGCGCGCGACGTGTCGCGTGAGATTCGCGCCGCCGTAAAGCCCGACGATGCGTTGCTTCCTGACGCCCGCGAAAGCCGGTCGGCAGGAGTCAACCGGCAGGCTTACGACGATTACCTGCAGGGGCTCTACGTCTGGAACCGGCGCGACATGCGCAGCTTCGACAAAGCGATCGATTTCTTCTCCCGTGCCGCCGCCGAGGACCCGCACTTCGCCCCGGCTCTGGCCAGCCTGGCCGATGTGTATGTGCTTTACGGGCTGAACGGTGACGATCCCAAATGGCCGCCGCTTGCCCGGCAGGCGGCGCTCGACGCGCTGGCTCAAGACGGAAATTCGGCGGAAGCGCACGCGGCTCTGGCGGCAACCAGCGCGGTGTTTGGCTGGGACTGGACGACCGCGGCTAAGGAGTTCCAGCGCGCCATCGAATTGAATCCGAACTATGCAACCGGACACCAGTGGTACGCCGATTTTTACCTGGTCCCCGAACTGCGGCTTGATGCCGCCGCGAGCGAGATGGCCACGGCGGTGAGTCTGGACCCGCTTTCACCGATCATGCTGGTTGACGATGGTTGGGTAATCTATCTTCAGGGCAAGTTTCCGCAGGCAAAGCAGCAGTTCGATCGCGCGCTGGCGATGGATCCGAATTTCATTCCGGTCAACTTCCGCATGGAAGGATGGTATCTGGCGCAGGGCCGCGATGCCGAGTTCGCGCAGACGGCGGCGAGGAACGCTCTGATCGATGACGATAATGAGTTGCTCGCGCACGGCGTTGAGCAAGGCTTTGCGCGCGATGGGATTCGTGGAGTGGCGCGCGCCGAACTGGATGAGACCAGACGCCGAGGCGTAATTCCGGACGGCGCGGCGGCGGCTGAATACTACGCGAGGCTGGACGACACCAGTCACGCCTGCGCGGCGCTCCGCGCTTCTGTCTTCAAGCGCAGCACGTCGCTGCTTTACGTCAATGTGGATCCCCGCTATGCTCCGCTGCACAAACTCCCGTGCTACGACGAGATCGCGCGTGATACCGGCCTGCCGCAATTGCCGGGCGACGGCCCTAACCCCTGACCCGGCAGAGCCGGAACCAAAGAGGCTACACGTCGACAGTCGACAGCCAACAGTCGACAGTCAGCAGGTGCAGACTTCCGAACCCTATGAACAAAGGGCCAAACCGAAGTGGCCAAAATATCCTGCCAGAAACGGGCAGAATCTTACAATAAAGGGACTAACCTCCTATGAGCTGCCTGTCGTGCTATGCTTTGGGGTTGATCTCGATGACCATTACCGGGAGCCACCTATGATAATGATAAGGACGAGAAGGCACGTTTGGACGATCGCGTTTGCTCTGTCCATTGTTCTGACCTTGACGAGTTGCAAGGGCTGCAATAACAATCAGCAGTCGACCGCGCAGAATCCACCGGGGGATCCCACGGCCGTGAATGAGGCGCCCGGTGGCGATCAGAGCCAGCCCGAGGCTCCGAGCGGACAGGCGTCGTCGAGTCAGCCTGAGGCGCCGGCTGCGCCGGCTTCCGACCAGTCGCAGGCGCAGAGCTACCCGGATAACAACTACTATCCCGATTACTCCGAGAGCGAGTCGGCACAGCAAGCTCCGGACCCGCCGCCCGCGCTCCCCGATTATCAGCAGCCCGAGTGCCCCGGACCCGACTATATCTGGACTCCGGGCTACTGGGCCTGGGGTTCAGAAGGATACTATTGGGTGCCTGGCCTTTGGGCTATGGCCCCTTATCAGGGAGCGTTGTGGACGCCGGGCTACTGGGGCTTTTCAGGTTCGGCGTATCTCTGGCACGCCGGATACTGGGGACCTCACATTGGCTTCTATGGCGGCATCAATTATGGGTTCGGATACATCGGCATCGGTTATCAGGGCGGGTTCTGGGGCAACCACGGGTTTGTGTACAACACGGCGGTGAACAACGTTAACGTCACCAACACCACCATCACGAACGTCTACAACCGCACGGTGTACAACTATTCCACCAACACCACCAATGTCAGCTACAACGGCGGAACCGGAGGGATTCAATACCGGCCGGACGCCTCGGAACTGGCAGCCGCCCACGAGAACCATATCGCGGCCCGGCCTGCGCAGATCGAGGTTGCTCATACCGCGGCGGCCACCCGTACGCAGTTCGCCTCGGTGAATCATGGACAGCCGCCGTTGACGGCGAAGCCCGAGCCCGTGCAGGTGAACCGGATCGCCCCTCCGGCGGAAGCGGCAAATCCCGGCGTCCGCAGGGAGCCTCAGATTGCCCCCGAGGCCAAGGTTCCGGTGGAACGCAGGCCGACTGTGCCTGCCACCCGCTCGCCACAGTTCGAGCCGCGAGAAGGGGCTGCGGCACCGAGGGCTCCAGAAGTGAGACCTGCGGCACCCGAGCCGGCGCGGACAGAAACAAAGGCCGCCCCCCGGCCGTCGCGCCCCCCGGCACCCGCGAGAAAGCCGGAGAAGCAGCCTGAAAGACGCTGATGCAAATGATCAGGATTGAGACGTAGCCTCTGGAGCAGCGGACCGTGCTTTACCGCGCGGTGAGTATTCTTCATCTGAGCGGCGCCCGCTACAAGGCCAGCGAGCAGAGCGAGGTTCTCCAACCTCTGAGCGCCTCTGTCTTGACCGATTTTCTCCAACAGAGCCGAAACTTGAAGACCCTGGCGTGGCGGCGAATGGTTCGAGCCCGCCAACAACGCAGAACCCCGTAAGAGTTCTCGCTGGTTTGCAGCCTGGCGCGATTTCGCATTTTCCGGGCGTTCCTCAGGATATGAGCCGCGCAGCGCTGGTTGCCGATCTCGGTGGGACGAAGATCGCTGCGGCGCGTATCGACCACGCGGGCCGGATGACGGATCGCCGCGTCATCCCGACGCCTCCTCAAGGCGGCCATGCCGTGGTGGATGCGCTGGCCGATCTGCTCTCTCAGTTGCCGGCGGAGGACGTTTGCGCGCTGGGCGTGGATGTGCCCGGTCTCTCCCGCGCCGATGGAACCGTTTGGGCGCCCAACATTCCTGGCTGGGAGCGGATGCCCCTCGGCGCGATCCTGACGCGTCGATTTCGCTTGTCGGTCCTCGTCGAGAGCGACCGCAACGCTTTTGTCACCGGCGAATCCTGGCTGGGTGCGGCTGGCAATTGCCGTGATGTGGTGTTCGTCGCCATCGGCACCGGAATCGGTGCAGGAATCATCAGTGGCGGACGCTTGATTCGCGGCAGCGGGGAACTCGCCGGTTGTCTCGGATGGATGGCAACTCGCGAACGGTACCGGCCCGAGTACAAGGCGGTGGGTTGCCTTGAGTCGCATACCGCCGGACCCGGTATCGCGCGCGCCGCTGAGCGTCTGTTTAGCCGCCCGATCGACGCGCGAGAAATCGTGGCTCTGGCGCGCGGCGGCGATTCGAAGGCTGCAGCCGTGATCCGTGCGGCGGGTCGCGATCTCGGTCTCGCCCTCGCCAACGTTGTGGATGTGCTCAATCCCGAAATGATTGTCATCGGCGGGGGCGTGGCAGCGGCAGGGAACCTGCTGCTCGATCCCGCTCGCGACGCTGTGAAGCAGTGGGCGCAGCCGCTCGCGGCGCGTCAAGTGAAGATTCGCCGCAGCCGGTTGGGGTCGCGCGCCGGACTATTGGGAATTGCCAAACTGTGTTTCGATCGCTTCGAACCTCGGAAAGGCCGCTCGAGGTGAGCCTGAACAGCGACGGTATGGCCGGCGTGATGTCATTTGGAGCGCTGGCATC
>JASHQD010000041.1 GCA_030037755.1 Terriglobia bacterium | reverse complement strand
ATCAGCTTTGCTTACGTATCGCGCGCGGCGGTGAAAACGCATGGCGCTTTGGCGGGCCTCTGGCATTATGCCCAGTTCGCCGCCACCAAGTCCCCGTCCACCGTGCGTCACCCCCAGGAAGGAAGCTGGACCACGCCGTCGAGCACGCTCGATGTTGAGGTGCACGGGGCGCTGCTCTACACCGGTAAGGTCGTGGTCTGGGGCGTTCTGCAGGGCGGTCCGAATCCGCCGCCACCGTGGACGCCTACCAAGCTGATCGATCCTATAGCGAACACGGTCACAGACGTTTCGCCCACGTTCGACGACGACTTCGTGTGCGCGGGAAATTCTTATCTGCCCAACGGCAACCTGCTGGTGACCGGCGGAAACGTTATTCCGGTCAACACCCAAATCGGCTACGGCGTGACCTCGGTCGCCATCTTCAATCCCTCGACCGAGACATGGTCCCAGGGCACACCGATGAACTATCCGCGCTGGTATCCGACCAACGTGGAGATGAGCGACGGGACCACGATCGTACTGTCGGGACACAATTCGTCGGGCGAACAATCCATAGCGCAGGCGGAATCGTATAATCCCACGACAGGCGTCTGGACCGTGCTGCCCCCGTCCGCAGACGATCCCAACGGGACAGATCCGAACCTGCTTTATCCGCGATTGTTCCTCCTCCCGAACGGCAACCTGTTCCAGGGAGTGCCGGACCTCGGCAGCTTCCTCTACAATCCGACCACCCAAAGCTGGCAGCAGTCGGCCAGCATGATGGAGACGGGCAGCAACAACACCGGTACCCTGTTTTACGCCAGCCACGTTCAGGTGCCGGGTACGAACATGATCTGGGTGTTTGGCGGGACTCCGTCGAACGCCAATGGCGGCACCACGAACGTGGCCACCACGCAATACATTGATTTTTCGCAGACCAGCCCGACATGGCAATGGGGTCCGAGCATGCCGACGGGGACCGATTCCTGCGGCACCGGCACGACGACCTGCGGCCGGTATAACCAGGTTGGTCTGTTCCTGGCGGACGGCACGGTGATGGTCGTCGGTGGAGTTTACGGACCCGGGCGGTACGGGAGTCCGTACCAGGAATCTCTGATCTACACCCCGGGCACGGCGGACTGGATGAACGGCACTTGGAACACAACGGCCGCGTTTTATAGCAGCAACACGGTGGTACGCGGTTATCACTCCGTCGCCGTGCTGTTGCCCGACGGTCGCGTGCTCTCGACCGGCTCCACCAGCGGCGAGACCTTCGACGACACCTACCAGATCTACAGCCCACCGTATCTCTCGAACGGCACGCGGCCGACGATCACCAATGCGCCGTCGACGGTGAATTACGGGCAGGATTTCGTGATCACCACGCCGAACGCGTCGAGCATCAGCAGCGTGGCCCTGATCGCGCCTACGGCGACCACGCACGCCAACAACATGACGCAGCGGTACGTTCCCCTGAATTTCCAGATCGGATCGGGCAACGTAACCGCGACAGCGCCGCAGAACGGGTACTGGGCGCCGCCGGGATACTACATGCTGGTGATCGTCAGTAACACCGGCGTGCCCTCGATCGCGTCATGGGTGCAGATACCCGCGGCGACGTAGCGGAGGGAGTAAGGAATAGGGGCGGATGTAGGATGTAGGGGCGGGTTTGAAACCCACCCCTACATCCTGATCCCAGTAGCCAAGCGAAGGAATTGGAGGAAGACTCAATGGAAAGGAAGTCCATCATAAGGACCGTCGGCACACTGGCGTGTGCCGCACTGGCATTCGCTCTCATCAGCTTTGCTTACGTATCGCGCGCGGCGGTGAAAACGCATGGCGCTTTGGCGGGCCTCTGGCATTATGCCCAGTTCGCCGCCACCAAGTCCCCGTCCACCGCGCGTCACCCCCAGGAAGGAAGCTGGACAACGCCGTCGAGCACGCTCGATGTTGAGGTGCACGGGGCGCTGCTCTACACCGGCAAGGTCGTGGTCTGGGGCGTTCTGCAGGGCGGACCGAATCCTCCGCCGCCTTGGACCCCCTCGAAGCTCATCGATCCCATCGCCAACACGGTGACGGATGTCTCGCCCACGTTCGACGACGACTTCGTGTGCGCGGGGAATTCTTATCTGCCCAACGGCAACCTGCTGGTGACCGGCGGAAACGTTCTTCCGGTCAACCTTTTCGGCGCCGGCGTGACCTCGACTGCTATCTTCAATCCCGCGACCGAGACGTGGACCCAGGGCACTCCGATGAACTATCCGCGCTGGTATCCTAGCAACGTGGAGATGAGCGACGGGACCACGATTGTGCTGTCCGGGCACGACGCCGTCTGCACAGAACAAGGCTGCTCATCGATTGTGCAGATGGAGTCCTACAACCCGACCACCGGGGTCTGGACGGTGTTGCCTCCCTCGGCCGACAATCCCGACGGCACCGACACGAACCTCCTTTACCCCCGAATGTTCCTCATGCCGAGCGGCATGCTGTTCAAGGGGGCGCCCAACAACACCGCGGCGCTGTATAACCCCACAACCCAAACATGGCAACTCTCTGCCAAAATGAACCAGATCGGAAGCTGTGGTGGTCAGACCGGGACCGCCTGCGGCACCCTGTTTTACACCAGCCACATCCAGGTGCCCAACACGAACGAGATCTGGGTCTTTGGCGGGACGCCTAGTAATGCCAACCACGGCGGCACCTATGGCACGACGACTACACAGTACATCGACTACTCACAAACGAATCCAACGTGGCAATCGGGTCCGAGCCTGAACCTCCCTCGTTACAACCAAATCGGGCTATTTCTGGCGGACGGCACGGTAATGGCCGTCGGCGGAAATGACGGGCCGGGGAATTATGGTGATCCGCAGGAGGAATCTGAGATCTATACGCCGGGAGCGACCAACTGGATCGGCGGGACTTGGGCGACGACGGCGCCGTTCTATGGCAGCAACACCGTGATCCGCGGCTACCACTCTGTCGCGGTCCTTTTGCCCGATGGGCGCGTGCTTTCGACGGGTTCGACAAGCGGCGCGCAATATGACGACACTTACCAGATCTATAGCCCGCCGTATCTCTCAAACGGGACGCGGCCCACGATCACGTCTGCGCCGACCACCGTGAATTACGGGCAGAACTTCGTGATCACCACGCCGGACGCATCGAGCATCGCCAGCGTAGCCCTGATCGCGCCCACGGCAACGACGCACGCCAACAACATGACGCAGCGGTACGTGCCACTGAATTTCCAGATCGGATCGGGCAACGTGACCGCGACCGCGCCGGCGGACGGAAACTGGGCGCCGCCGGGGTACTACATGCTGGTGATCGTCACCAATACAGGCGTGCCCTCCGTGGCGTCGTGGGTCCAGATACCTCCCGCGACCTAGGGTTACGTGTCAGGGGCTACGGGACGGGTTCCGAAGATATACCCCTGAAGGTGGAAGTGGCTAGTGGTTAGCGGCTAGACCAGAGCAGGCAGCCACTAACCACTCTGCCTTTCCGGGCCTTCGCCGCTCGTTGTACAAGCGGCCGCTGCTTTCGCTCATACCCAGCCTCTACTCGAATCGCAGCGCCGCCATAGGATCAGTTCGCAGCGCCCGTCGCGTGGGCGCCCAGGACGATAACACCCCGAGCAGCGCGATCGTGGCCGCGACGGCCAGCAGAATCCGTGGATCGCGAGGCGATGCGCCATAGACGATGCTGGCCAGCACCTGCCCGGCCGCCAGCGCGAGCGCCAGGCCAATCGCGGAGCCGAAGAGGAGCAGCACAATTGTCCGGCCGAGCACGAGCCGCAGCACCTGCGCCGGACGCGCGCCGATCGCCATGCGGATACCGATCTCGCGCACCCGCCTCGATACCGCGTACGACACCAGTCCGTGAATGCCCGTCACCGCCAGCATAATCGCGAGCAGGCCGAAAGCGCTCAGCGCGATGGCCGCCGCGTGGGCCGGGAAAAACGCGAAGCCTAGCATTTGATCGAGACTGCCCGTGCCGTAAAGCGGCAGCTCCGGATCGAGCTGCGCCATCGCCTGTCTCATCTCGCGGACCGTCTCCGCCGCCGGAATCGACGATCTGACTTCAAGCGTCGTGGTGCCGTTGTAGTCCTGCAAGATGGGCCAGAAGACCGCGGCCTCCTGCGCCTCGGTCGGGCTCACGTACTTGCCGTCTTCGACCACGCCGACGATTTCCACCAGCGTGCCCTTCGTGCCCTGGCGGAACTGCTTGCCGATCGGGTCGTCCGAATGGAGAACCTGCCTGCCGAAGGCCGCGTTGACGATGGCCACGCGCGGAGACTTATCGTCGTCGTGCCAGGTGAAGTCGCGTCCGGCAAGAAACTTCGTGCCCAAGGTGCCGAAGTAATCCGGCGAGACCTCGTAATAGTGCGCGCTGACGCCGTCGGTCGGACGCGGCGCCGGATTGTCGCCCGGAAAGACATTCGTGGTGGACTGGTCGATGCTCAACGGGACAGAGTTGGAGTAGGCTGCGGACCGCACTCCGGGCAGTCGCTTCACGGCCTCAAGCGCACGCCGGTCAAACGCGCGCCCCTTGTCGTCGGAGTAGCCGGCTAGGCCGAGATCGTACGCCACCACCGAGACGTCTTCGGGATCGAATCCCAGGCGCATTTTGAGCGACTCCTGGAGCCCTCGCAGCGAGACCAGGCAGGCGGCGACGAGGACGAAGCAGACTGCCACCTGCAGCACCACCAGGATGTCTCGGAACGCCAGCCGCCGGAGACGTCCGTCCGTCACCGCGCCCTTGAGCACGGCGTTGGCGTCGGTCTTCGAAACCCGCCACGCCGGAGCGGAACCGAAGAGAGCGCCGGCAATCACTGCGACGGCGAACGCAAACAGGAAAACACGCCAATCGGGGTTGACGTTGAACTGCACGGGAATGTCCATGGGCGCGCGCCAGCGGGTCAGCGCCTCGGAGACGAGAAAGGCGAGCGCGTATCCTGCCGCGCCGCCGGCCATCGAGAGCAGCAGCGTCTCGGTGAGCACCTGGCGCACGACGCGGGCGCGCTGCGCGCCGAT
The DNA here is from genome assembly GCA_030037755.1 of Terriglobia bacterium. Classification (GTDB taxonomy): domain Bacteria; phylum Acidobacteriota; class Terriglobia; order UBA7540; family UBA7540; genus Gp13-AA77. Next base: position 1,351 of record JASHQD010000041.1, on the reverse strand, counting down.
GGAGAGCCGGATGGCGATCTCGCGCTGCCGGTCTGAGGCGCGCGCGGTCAGCAGGCTCGCCAGGTTCGCGCAAGCGGCGAGCAGGACCAGCGCGGCCAGGATCAGCACGCCCAGGGTGAAGGCTTTCGCCGGACCGCCCAGCAAGTCGCCAGCGAGTCCGGGCTTGGCCAGCTTGAACTGCAAGCCCGCATCGTTGTCGGGATACTCGCGCGCGAGTTCGGCGGCGATGGTGTTCAGATTGGCCTCAGCCGCCGCCCAGGAAGTGCCCGGCTTGAGCCTGCCTAGTATCCAGGTGTCCCAGGTGCCGCGGTTTTCGAGCCATCCCGTGCCGGAATAGTTCTCGATTTGCGGCTCCATGCTTATCGGCACCCAGACGTCGGGCCAGTACCAGAGCTCGACGCCGTGAAAATCGGGCGGCGCAACTCCGAGCACGGTGTAGGCCAGCCGGTTGATTCGCACCGTCTTGCCGACAATTCCTTGGTCGCCGCCGAAGCGTCCGCGCCAGGCGCCGTAGCTCAGCACGGCATAGGGACTACCGCCGACGCGCGCATCATCGGCCGGATGAAAGAAGCGGCCCATCAGCGGATGAAGGCCGAGCATATCGAAATAATTCCCCGTTGCCAGCAGACCCCAGATGCGCGTGGCGCCGCTCGCGGATTCCATCTCCATGGGCGCGAGCCGGTAGCCCGCCAGTCCGGAAAATGTCTGGTTGCGATCGCGAAGGTCCCGGTAAGTGGGAAACGAGTGCGTGATGCCCGACTTGGTCTCAAGGAACGCCAACTGGTCGGGACGATCTACCGGCAGCGGGCGCAGCAACAGGCCGTTCACCACGCTGAAGACCAGCGTGTTGGCGCCGATGCCGAGCGCGAGCGAGAGGATCGCCACGGCGGCGAATCCGGGGTTTTTCCGCAGCATCCGCATCGCATAGCGGAGGTCTTGCATAACGCTTTCAATGGAGTTCGGCATTTGCGTATTCCTCTCCCCCCAGCGGGTAGCGCCTGGAGATCGTCATGCGGGCCAGCCCGGCGACGAGCCTCTCCTCTCCATGCTTACGGAGGCGCGAGGGAATCAGTTCCGCGAATCTTCCGCAAGCCCAGCCGCGGCGCCCTGTTGCCGGGAGTCTGCGCAACCGGCCGGACATGAGTTTTCGCTTGCAATTTCGTCACGGCTCGGCAAGAATCACGCCAGCAATTCCCCCGGGAGCATCTTCATGAATGTCGAGTTGCGGCCGCTGACGCTTGGAGAACTGCTCGACCGGACGTTTACGTATTATCGCGAACACTTCTGGATCTTTGTGGGGATCATGGCGCCCGCAGAGATCGTGGTGATCGGGAGCGCGCTGGCGGTCCAG
>JASHQD010000572.1 GCA_030037755.1 Terriglobia bacterium | reverse complement strand
GAAGGCGGGATAGAAGTCAGAAGTATGAAGTATGAGGTATGAAGTATGAAGTCGGAATCGGCTGGATTCCCGGAGCAGATCGGTAAGGAAGAAGGGCGCGGAGTCTACGTTGGGATGGATTCTGGCTTCTGATTTCTGGATTCTGACTTCTGGATTCTGATTTTGGGGCACGAGGCACGGGATGAGTTCAACACTATTTGCAGGACGTGAGAAAAGCGACACGCGCGCATTGCCGATGATGCCCTTGCGCGACGTGGTCATTTTTCCGTACATGATGTCCGCGTTCGTGGTAGGGCGCGACAGCTCCATCCGGGCGCTCGAAGACGCCCTGGCGGCCGACAAGAAGATATTCCTGGCGACCCAGCACGACGCCTCGGTCGACGAGCCCAAGCCGAACGAGATTTATCAGGTCGGGACCATCGCCAACATCGTGCAGAGTGTGAAGCTGCCGGACGGCAACATCAAAGTCCTCGTGGAAGGCGCGGAGCGGGGCAAGATTCTGAAAGTCGCCAACGACGAAGGCTACTTCCGCGTCAGCGTGCGCACCACGGCGTATCGTCCGGTCTCCACACCCAGCCTCGAACAGCTCCAACAGCGCGTCACGTCGCTATTCGAACAGTACGTGAAGCTCTCGCAGAGCCTGAATTACGAGACCATGATCGCGGCGGTGAAGTCCGATGACATCGGCAAGTTTACGGACACCGTGGCCGCCAATCTGAACATCTCGATCGAAGAGAAGCAGGAACTGCTTGAAATCTTCGATCCCGTCGACCGCCTGACTCGTGTGGCCGACATCCTCGACATCGAAATCGAGAAGCTGAACGTGGATCGCACCATTCAGGGACGCGTGAAGCGCCAGATGGAGCGCGCCCAGCGCGAGTACTATCTGAACGAAAAGATCAAGGCAATCCAGAAAGAACTGGGCCGCAACGAGAAGAACGAAATCGAAGAGCTGCGCAAGCGGATCGAAGCCTCGGGGATGACCAAGGACGCCCGGGAGAAGGCCGAAGCCGAAATGGGGCGCCTGGAAATGATGCCGCCCATGTCGGCCGAGACCACGGTCTCGCGCAATTACCTTGAGTGGCTGCTTTCGGTGCCGTGGAAGAAGAAATCGAAGGAAGTGCGCGACATTAACGCGGCGGAGAAGGTGCTCGAAGAGGATCATTACGGGCTGGAAAAAATCAAGGAACGCATCCTGGAATTCCTGGCGGTCCGGCAGCTCGTGAAGGTGCCGAAAGGCTCGATTCTTTGCTTCGTGGGTCCCCCGGGGGTCGGCAAGACTTCGCTGGGCCGCTCGATTGCCCGCGCCACGGGCCGCAAGTTCGTCAGGCTCTCGCTCGGCGGCGTTCGTGACGAGGCGGAAATCAGGGGCCATCGCCGGACTTACATTGGCGCGCTGCCCGGCCAGATCCTGCAGATGATGAAGAAGGCCGGCACGGTCAATCCGGTGTTCCTGCTCGACGAAGTCGACAAGATGAGCATGGACTTTCGCGGCGATCCATCGGCGGCGCTGCTGGAGGTGCTCGACCCCGAGCAGAATTCCACGTTCATGGATCACTACCTGGACGTTGAGTACGACCTTTCGAAGGTGTTCTTCATTACGACCGCGAACGTGATCCACACCATCCCACAGCCGTTGCAGGATCGCATGGAGATCCTGCGCCTGTCAGGGTACACCGAGCCTGAGAAGCTCGAGATCGCCAAGCGGTTCCTGGTGCGCAAGCAGCGGGAATCTTGCGGGCTGAAGGCCGATAATCTCACCTTCACCGACGACGCTCTGCGGTCCGTGATTCGCAGCTACACTCGTGAAGCGGGCGTGCGCAACCTGGAGCGCGAGATATCGAATGTCAGCCGCAAAGTGGCGCGCAAGGTGGTGGCGGAAGGCTCCAAACTGCATGTCGAGGTCAAGCCCGACGACGTCAAGGAATACCTGGGTGTGGTAAAGTTCCGCGACACGCGCGCCGAAGAAAAGAATGAGGTCGGCCTGGCGGTGGGCCTGGCTTGGACGGAGGTTGGCGGCGAGATTCTGCACATCGAGGCGTCGATCATGCAGGGCAAGGGCCGCCTGCTCCTGACCGGCAAGCTGGGCGAGGTCATGCAAGAGTCCGGGCAGGCCGCCATGAGTTACGTCCGGTCGCGCGCGGCGCGACTGGGACTCGATGCGGATTTCTACCGCCGCTACGACATTCACCTTCACATTCCCGAGGGCGCCATCCCCAAAGACGGTCCCTCGGCCGGGATAACGCTGGCTACCGCCATTGTCAGCGCGCTTACCCGTATTCCGGCGCGCCGCGATGTGTCAATGACCGGAGAGATCACGCTGCGAGGCAAGGTGCTGCCGATCGGCGGCATCAAGGAGAAGGTGCTGGCGGCCCATCGCATGGGCGTCGCCACCGTGCTCCTGCCGCGCGACAACGAGAAAGATCTGTCAGAGATTCCTGCCAATATACAGCAGGAAATCTCGCTTCGATTTGTCGACACCATGGACGAGGTTCTGGAACTTGCCCTGGAGCGCAAAATCGAAGATCAAGGTGTGCTGGCCCCCGAGGTCCTGCCGTCTCCTGCTGAGACCAGGCCGGAGCTCGAAGCTCCGGGCGAGGCCGATCGGGGCCAATTGACCAACTAGCGGGTGGGTCAAAGCTGAGCAGAGCGGCTTTACTTCGCCCCGAGAAGGGCGGGTAAGCCCGCTCAATTCGCACGACTGGTTAATGTCATAGGTGTTGACGTCCCAAGAGCCGTACTCGTGAAAAAAAACAACTGCGAGGAATCCAATCGGTACTTGCTTGCATCGAATCGAGGGACGTAGTAAGCTGTGTCCTCAGCCGCTTTGTTTCCCCGTAGGGTTTGGCAGAATTAATGCCTATCGTCGAGTTTTCCACGTTGAGGCCTGTTGAGACCACTCTGAAAGCAATGATGGTGCGTCCAGCCGAGCCTTCGCTGGTGTAAAAAGTCCCCTGTGCCACCCAATATGATCAGTGAACCTGAAGAGAACGGCCACGGCCAGAGCGGTCGCGCCGGATCGCGGAGAGGTGTACCTCATCGCGACCGTCACCCTGGCAAAAAGAGAGAAACGGAAATGCCTGCCAAACACGCAGAAGAAGTCCAGGAAGAGAAGATCGCCGAATTGAAGGAAGGCGAAGTCCTGGATATTGCCAAGCTCAAAGAGATGAATATCACCACGTTGGTTAACGTGGCCAAGGATCTGGCGGTGCCGGGTGCAAGCGCCTTGCGAAAGCAGGAGCTCATCTTCAAGATCCTTCAGGCGCAAACCGAGAAGAGCGGCCTGATCTTCTCTGAGGGCGTGCTCGAATGCCTGCCGGACGGGTTCGGCTTCCTGCGCGCGCCGGATTACAACTATCTGCCCGGACCGGACGACATCTACGTCTCGCCCTCGCAGATCCGCAAGTTCGATCTGCGCACCGGCGACACGGTCTCCGGCCAGATTCGTCCGCCCAAGGAGGGCGAACGTTACTTTGCGCTCATCAAGGTCGAGGCCATCAATTTCGAACCGCCCGAGGAAGCGCGCGACAAGATTTTCTTCGATAACCTCACGCCGCTTTATCCGCAGGAGCGCATCCGCCTTGAGACCCTCAAGGAGAACATCTCCGCGCGCGTGCTCGATCTGCTGACGCCGATCGGTAAGGGACAGCGCGGCCTGATCGTAGCACCGCCCCGCACCGGCAAGACGATGCTGCTGCAGACGATCGCCAATTCGGTCAGCACGAATCACCCGGAAGTCACGCTGATCGTGCTGCTGATCGACGAGCGTCCGGAAGAAGTCACGGACATGCAGCGCACGGTAAAGGGCGAGGTGATCAGCTCGACGTTCGATGAGCCGGCGGCGCGCCACGTGCAGGTGGCGGAGATGGTGATTGAGAAGGCGAAGCGGCTCGTGGAGCACAAGCGCGACGTGGTGATCCTGCTCGACTCCATCACGCGTCTCGCGCGCGCCTACAACACCGTGGTTCCGCCCTCGGGCAAGGTGCTCTCCGGCGGCGTGGACTCCAACGCGCTGCAGCGTCCGAAGCGGTTCTTCGGCGCGGCCCGCAACATCGAGGAAGGGGGCAGCTTGACGATCATCGCCACGGCCCTGATCGATACGGGCAGCCGCATGGACGACGTGATCTTCGAAGAGTTCAAGGGCACCGGTAACATGGAAATCAACCTGGACCGCAAGCTGGTCGACAAGCGCGTGTTCCCTGCCATCGACATCAACCGTTCCGCCACCCGTAAAGAAGAGTTGCTGGTCCCCAAGGACGAACTCAACCGCATCTGGGTGCTTCGCAAGGTGCTGAGTCCGCTGTCGCCGGTTGAAAGCATGGAGCTCATCATCGACAAGCTCGCCAAGTCGAAAACCAACGGCGACTTCTTGGCATCCATGAGCAACGGCGGACGCTGAACCGATTCAGAATTGTGAATGGTCGTGAATGGTGAATGGTAAATGAAGTCAATTCACCATTTACCATTCACAACTCACCATTCACAACGTTCCCCGTTCACGGATTAGCCCTCTGTCCGCCGCCAGACTCAAGATTCTCTCCAGCACCTCTTCCGCGCTGAGATCGGTGGAATCGATACGGACGGCGTCGGCGGCCGGGACCAGCGGCGACACTTTGCGCTCGGCATCGAGCCGATCGCGCTGGCGGATTTCGTCTGCCGTAGCGCTCAAGCCGGCGCGCCTCCCGCCCGCCTGCTCCTGATCCAGCCGCCGGCGCGCGCGCTCGGAAGGGTCGGCCTCCAAAAAGATCTTGAGTGGAGCGTCGGGGAAAACCACCGTCCCGATGTCGCGTCCTTCCATGACCACCCCGGCCTCGCGTGCCACTTCGCGCTGCAAAGCAATGAGCTTCTGGCGCACCTCCGGCACCCGCGACACCCAGGCCGCGGCTTGTGTCACCTCCGGCGTGCGGATCAAGCCTGTTACGTCGCACCCATCCAGAGTGACGTGCCAATCACCGTCCTTGGCCACAAAGCCAACCTTAGAGCGATTCACCAGTTCGATGACGGCCGCGGGGTCGTCCGGTGACACGCCGCTCTCCACCGCTTTGAGCGCCACCGCGCGATAGGTGGCGCCGCTGTCGATGTAGGTGAGACCGAGGCGACCGGCCAGGGCGCGCGCAACGGTACTCTTTCCGGCGCCGGCCGGGCCGTCAATGGCAATAATCAAGCGCTTGGGCATGGATCAATTTGAGTCTCTTGCTGTCCTGATCTCGAAGCAGGAACGCTCATGTCCTGCGAAATGCCTTTTCCAACTCGCGAATCGTATAGCGCAGCATCACCGGACGACCATGCGGGCACGACATCGGCGACTCCGCACGCCCAAGCTCGGCGAGCAACCATTCCATCTTGCTGCGATCGAGTGCCATGTGGATCTTGATGGCCGCGCGGCAGGCGAGTGAGGCGCTGATCCGGCCGCGCAGCAACTCCAATGTCACGCCGGCGGTCTCCGGGCCGAGGCCCTCCAGAATCTCGACGAGCAGGCGCTCCACGTCTTCGGCGGCAAGTTCCGCGGGCGCCGTTTTGACAGCAACCGTTCGCTGGCCGAACGGCTCCACATCAAAACCGTTGGCCGCCAGTTCCTCGGCAATTTGTTCGAACACGGCCTGCTGCCCCGGCTTCAGCTCGAGAATGATCGGCAGCAGCAGCCGCTGAGCGTCCACCGCGCGCTCGCGGACCTGGCGGAGGTGCTTCTCAAACAGCACGCGCTCGTGCGCCGCGTGCTGGTCCACGATCCACAGGCCTGCGGCATTCGTGGCCACAATGTAGCTTTCTTCCACCTGGCCGAGGGGACGAAGGTCGGTCGGGAACTCAGGACTGGCGACTGCGGACGCAACCTGCGGGCTTGGCGGCGCAGGAGCATCGCGCGGTGTGCAGGACGCGGGCGCGGTGCCCGGGTCGTTCTCGGGCGGGCGCGGCCATTGTGTTGTTGTCCCGGCAACAGGCACCCCCAGCGACGGCGACACAGGCCACCCGGGCCATTGGCCCGCTCTTTCGGCGAGCTGCTCGCTGGAATGAACCCGTGGTGATGCAGCATCGAGCGGCAGGCGTCCGGTTACAGGCGCGGGCTTCGGCGACGTAAGCGCGAATCCACCGGAAGTACGCAGCACGGTGTTGGCCCGCGACGTCCAGGACCCACCACTGTCCGGCCGGCGATCCACACTCTTCCCAAATGTCGCTGGATTCGGCCTCATTTCGCCCTGTGCCGGATCCGCAGTTACTCCCAATCCGGGAGTCTCATCCGCCAGCCTCTCCATTGCCTCCAGATCCTCAATCGCAGGCTCGGCGGCAGCGCGTCGCATCGGGAACGAGGCCACCGGGCGCGCGGCGACCACAGCCTGGCGGATCACGTCGCGCGTGAAATCGTGGATGAAGTTCGATCGCCGGAAACGCACCTCCGTTTTGGACGGATGAACGTTTACATCCACTTCCTGCGGCGGCAGTTCGAGAAAGATCAGCGCGACGGGAAACATGCGCGCCGGAAGAATGTTGCGATACGCCTCGGTGATGGCGTGCAGGATCAGGCGGTCTCGAACCAGGCGGCGATTCACGAAGAAGTAGACTTCGTTGCGATTCAGGCGCTGCACTTCGGGCTTCGAAACAAAGCCCGTCAGCCGCACGATTCCCGCCGGCTCCGGCTGCTCGTTCTCCTCGAGTTCGCTGAAGGTCGCAAGAGATGGTAATCGTCGCTCCGCGGGTTTGATCTCGATCAACTGCTCGAGCGTCTGGCCGCCCAGAAGCTGGTAGACGCGCGTGCGCGCGTCCGGCGCTGGCGCGGCATTCAGCAGCTCATGCGACATCGAAGCCAGGCGGAAGCTCTTCTCGGGATGAGCCAGCGCGTAATGTGTGACGAGGCTCGCAATGTGGCCGAGTTCGGTCGATTCGGACTTGAGGAACTTGCGCCGGGCAGGCGTATTGAAGAACAGATCGCGGGCCTCGATTCTCGTCCCTTGCGGCCAGGCGATTTCCTTGACGTCGCGCAGCTTGCCGCCGGCAATCTCCACTCGCGTTCCGGCCGTTTCGCCTTGCGCGCGCGTCTCGAGCACCACGCGCGAGACCGCAGCGATCGAAGGCAGCGCCTCGCCCCGGAAACCGAGCGTCGCAATCTCAAGCAGGTCCTCGGCCTGGCGAATCTTGCTGGTGGCGTGCCGCTCGAAGGCCAGCAAGGCATCGTCGCGGCCCATGCCGCAGCCGTCGTCGGTCACGCGGACCAGCCGCTTTCCGCCCGCCTCAACATCCACTTCCAAGCGATTAGCTCCGGCGTCCAGCGAGTTTTCCAGCAGTTCCTTGACGATTGACGCCGGACGTTCCACTACCTCGCCGGCGGCGATCTGGTTCGCGATGCGGTCTGGCAGGATGTGAATTACAGACATTGAGTCATTGGCTCATCGGATCATTGATTCATTAGCTCAATTCAAGAATGGACGCCCACTCTCGATACCAGCGGGTAACGTTCCGGGTGTTCAATCGATTCAACCGCCAGGTCAACATCGAGATCGGGCCAATAAAGATGGCCTAGGTGTGGCTGTTCCGCATTCAGAATCGATTCAATCGTGGCCTGGCAGCACCAGGGAAACTCCGCGAACGGCATGAACAATTCTCGCCCTTCAAGCGAGAGCCAGAAGCCGCGCTTTGAGATATTCGTGACCTCGACTGCCCGGGTGTTCATCATCACTCAACGCTCTTCAAGCGAGCCCGCACGGCTTCCATGCTCTCCGCAGTTTTGAGCTCCAGTTCCAACTCATGCAACTGGTCCGGATCGACTCTACCGGGCGCGTCGCACATCAGGTCCACAGCGCTCGCGGTCTTCGGGAACGCGATCACCTCGCGGATGTTGGTCTCGCTGCACATCAGCGCGATGATGCGGTCCCAGCCGAGCGCGATGCCGCCGTGCGGAGGAGCGCCGCTTTCGAGCGCGTCCAGGAAAAATCCGAAGCGCTCGCGAGCCTTCTCGGGCGTGATGCTGAGGGTCTGAAACACGCGGCGCTGGATGTCAGGCCGGTGGATACGAATCGATCCGCCACCGATCTCCGACCCGTTCAGCACGAGGTCGTAGGCGCGCGCCTTGCACGCCGACGGATCACTCTCGATCTTGTCCATGTCCTCCTCGCGCGGCGAGGTAAACGGATGATGCATGGCGGCGTAGCGCTTCTCCTTGTCGTCGTACTCGAACATGGGGAACTCGACAACCCAGCAGAACGACCATGTGCCCGGCTTGATCAGATCGAGCTTGCGGGCGAGGTCAAGACGCACATCGCCCGACGCGAAGTCGAGATGGCGCAGCTTCTCGACACTTAATTGGCCGGCGGCAGCAGACGCTGCCGATGATTCGCTCGCCGGTGGTTGTGACTTCAAGCCGAGCAGCACGACGAGATCGCCGTCGGCAGCCCCGGCAGACGCGATCAGCGAGCGCACCGCTTCTTCGCCCATGACCTTCGCCAGCGGAGGCACCGCATCGCCGGCCACCTTGATCGACGCGAACCAGTCTGCGCCCGCGCTCTTCGCAACTTCCTGCAGCTTGTCAATCTGGCTGCGAGAAAACAGGGCACCTCCCGGCACGCGCAGAACCTTGATCGGCTCGGAAACGTGAATCTTGCCTCGCGCGCCCTCCGGCAGCGGCACGCGTTTCCATTCGAGGCCAAAACCGAGATGCGGCTTGTCCGAGCCGTACTTCTCCATGGCCTCGTCATAAGGCAGGATCGGGAACGGGCGCGGTATCTTCACATCGATCAGCGCGAAGAGCTTCGCCATCAGATCTTCAATGATCCCAAAGAGCTCCTCCCGGGTCGGGAAAGCCATCTCGATATCGATCTGCGTGAACTCCGGCTGGCGGTCGGCGCGCAGATCCTCGTCGCGGAAGCACCGTACGATCTGAAAGTAGCGGTCGAATCCCGCAATCATCAAAATCTGCTTGAAGAGCTGCGGCGATTGCGGCAGGGCGTAGAAGTGTCCCGGATGGACGCGGCTCGGCACCAGGTAATCGCGCGCGCCTTCGGGGGTGCTGCGCGTCAGGAAAGGCGTCTCGACGTCCACGAATCCGTGGTCGGTCATGTGCTCGCGGACCACAAGCCCGGCCTGGTGCCGCAATCGCAGATGATGCTGCATGCGGGCACGACGCAAATCGATGTAGCGATAACGCAGCCGCGGCTCTTCATTGGTGCGGCCCTCGTCATCGAGCGGAAACGGCGGCGTGCGCGCCTCGTTCAGAACAAGCAACTCGCGGACCACGACTTCCACCTCGCCCGTGGCGAGCTCCTTGTTCACCGTCTCAGGAGTCCGAAGCGCGACTTCGCCCTCGATGCCGAGCACGTACTCGCTCCGCACTTGCTCCGCCTTGGCATGAGCCGTCGCGCTCAATTCGGGACGGCACACCACCTGGGTGATGCCGGTGTGGTCGCGCAAGTCGATGAAAATCAGGTTGCCGAGATCGCGCCGCCGCGCCACCCAGCCTGCGAGGAAGACTTTTTTGCCGGCATGTTCGGACCGCAATTCCCCGCAATAATGCGTCCGATGCCGTGTTCCGAGAAGATCGAGTTCCACTTGATTTCACCGCCTGCCGGCCTGCACCGGCCCGTTGTTAGCCTGCTGAAAACACGCTGTTTACATCGAAATTTGGCTGCGAAAGACAGCGTCATTCCGGAGTGTCCTGCAACACTAGCGTAACCGCATCGGGTGTCCGAAGTCGAGGCCACGCTGTTGCCCTGTCTCCTCTACAGGTAAATTTAGCGCGTGGCGCACACAAAGGGACGCGCCGGGCATCCAATCGGGGTGGACTCTTAGCTCGATGGTTGCCGGCGATCAAAGCAGCTCCCGCCGGAACCTCCACCACCAGCAGCAGCGCTCTAATCCCGCTTTGAGAGGCACAACCATGCGCGCTACTGAAAAACAGACGGAACTCCAGTTCCGAATCCACAGCTCCCGCAGCGAGACTGACAAGCTCTTCGGGATGGTGCGGCCGGATTCTCTCTACGAGCGCCCGATCCCCGAACGCCATCGCATCGTCTTCTACGTCGGCCATCTCGAAGCGTTCGACTGGAATCTTTTGCGCGAGCCGATGGGCCTCGCAGCCTTCAATCCCGGATTCGACCGGCTGTTCGCTTTCGGCATCGATCCGGTGGACGGCGGGCTGCCCAGGGATCAGCCGTCCGACTGGCCCTCCATCGATGAAGTGCGCCGCTATAATGCGCGGATTCGACAGGAGCTGGACCAGGCCATCGCGAAAGCAGGCCCGGGACGCGGGAGCCAGGGCGAGGATCGCAGGGTCCTGTTGAACGTCGCAGTCGAACACCGGTTGATGCACGCCGAGACTCTCGCGTACATGCTTCATCAACTTCCCCTCGATCGAAAAGTGAAGCCGGCATCGGTGCCATGCACCCAGACGGCCCCGGTAGCGCCGGGAATGGTCGAAGTTCCCGCCGGCACGGCCACGCTCGGTATCACGCGCAGCGGGCACTTCGGCTGGGACAACGAGTTCGAAGAGAACGTCGTGGAAGTGCCGGCTTTCGGGATCGATCGCTACAAGGTTACCAACCGCGAATTCCTGCGATTCATGGAAGCGGGTGGATACCAGGAGCGCGCCAACTGGACGGACGCCGCCTGGACCTGGCGCACGGAGCACAACGTGACACAGCCGGGATTCTGGCGGCGGGTCGACGATCGCTGGCGCCTGCGCACGATGTTTGACGAAATCGAGTTGCCGCTCGACTGGCCCGTCTACGTGAGCCACGCCGAGGCGGCGGCCTACGCTCGTTGGGCCGGCAAGGCATTGCCCACCGAAGCGCAATGGCATCGCGCCGCGTACGGCACGCCCCGCGGCAAAGAGCGGCCGTATCCGTGGGGTTCGAAGCCGCCGCAGTCTTCCAGCCTCGGAAACTTCGATTTCCGCAGCTGGGATCCCGCGTGCGTCAATGCGTTTCCCGAAAGCCGCAGTGCTCTCGGCGCCGAGGATCTGCTGGGCAACGGCTGGGAATGGACCTCGACCGTCTTCCAGCCCTTCCCCGGATTCGAGCCTTTCCCGTTCTATCCCGGATACTCGGCGAACTTTTTCGATGGCCAGCATTTCGTGATGAAAGGCGGCTCGCCGCGGACCGCAGCCTGCATGCTCCGCCGATCGTTCCGCAACTGGTTCCAGCCTCACTACCCTTACGTCTACGCCGGATTCCGCGCGGTCAGTAACTGACGTCGTCAGGAGCGATCATGATCACTCACGCCATTACTGCGGGACAACTCACTGAATTCGCGGCCGACGTCCGCGCCGGACTCACCAAGCCCGTTCAGAAAGAGCTGCCCTCCAAGTACCTTTACGACCGGATCGGCTCGACGCTCTTCGAAGTGATCAGCGAGCTCCCGGAATACGGGCTGACGCGGGCCGACGAACGCCTGCTGCGGCGGCACGCGCGGGAGATCGCAGCGCGAGTGCCCAGACCCGTGTCCGTTGCGGAACTTGGAAGCGGGAGCGGCAAGAAGACGCGCTGGATTCTGGAAGCGCTCTCCGGCCCGCAGCGGACTTTCTACTACCCGATCGAGATCTCGCCGGCGGCGCTCGCCGAAGTCGAGCGCGAACTGGGCCGCATGGACTCGATCAGCATCGTGGGGCTTGAACGGGAATACCTCGACGGCCTGCTCGAAGCGGCGGCACGACGCCAGCCGGGCGGGCACCTGATGGTGCTGTTCCTTGGAAGCACCATCGGCAACTTCGATCGTCCGCAGGGCCTGGAATTTCTCCGGCAAGTGCGGCAGCTTCTTCTTCCCGGCGACTCGCTGCTGCTCGGCACCGATCTTGAAAAACCGGTGCCGCAACTGCTCGACGCCTATGACGATCCTCTGGGCGTCACGGCTGCGTTCAACCTCAATCTTCTCGCCCGCGTGAACCGCGAGCTCGATGCCGGCTTTAATCTGCGCCGCTTCGCCCACAGCGCCCGATTCAATCCCGAGGCGCGCAGCGTGGAGATGCATCTTCGTTCCATCGAACGCCAGTCCGTCGACATCCCGCGCGCCGAAATCCAGATCGAGATCGCGAAGGACGAGACCATCTGGACCGAGAGCAGTCACAAGTACGCGCCCGACGAAGTTGACGCGATGGCCGGACAGTCGGGATTCTGCTGCGACGCCCAGTGGATCGATCGCGAGTGGCCCTTTGCCGAGAGCCTGTTGATCGCAGAATGATCGCCGCCTGGGAGCGCGGGCATATCGGGGTCGCGCCGCGTGCAGCGGGCGAGCAGGATGCCCGCGCTCGATCCGGTTAGAGAGTCGCTGCAAACTGCTGTGCGTAGCCCGCGATGAGATCCGCCTGGTCCAGCCCATTAATGATCTTGCGAGCGTTCACGTAATCGGCCGTATCATCGTGGATGAATTGCGACAGTCCCACGCCCGTGAACATTCCCTGCGTCATGCCCAACGAAGCGATCTGATAGCTGGTCGGGGGATCGAGCGCCAACTCGGGTTGTTGAACCAGGTTCATGCCGAGCCGGTTCCCAAACGTCTGGTAATTGCCCAGCCACGTGAGCTGGACGTATCCGCGGCCGTAGTAAGTCTGGCCGGTATTCGGATCAGGCACACCGTAAGGATGCCCCGCACCCCGGCCGTACTCCTCGATGGGCGCATAGGTGAAGGCCGTCTCGTGCCTCACGGTCGCGAGGATATAGGCCACCCACCGCTGATCCTGAATCGCGTTGTCGGCCGCAATAAATCCCAGGAGCTGGCGAAAACTCGCTTCATGTGAGAGCGGCGGCCAGGGATAAGCTGCAACAATCTCGTCGATACTTTTGACTAGCACGGTTCCCCTCCTGTTCAATGTCAGTAATCGAGTGCCACGGCTTCAGCCGGCATTGTACCGCGAGACGGAGTTCGTCGCGCCGACCCGGGTCCCGGCGGGCTGTTACGCACTCGCGATTGGCCTCCATCGTGGCCCCAAGCCGTCGCTCAACATCAAAGAGGCGTCGTTCTCGGTACCACAAAGTCCATCTAAATCACTATCCATCAGCAACCTAACGGGTTTCATCGCATAAGCCCTTTTTTCTTCAACAAGATGCTGGGTTTCCAACATTATGAAAAACAGAAGTGCCTTGTTTTCACAAACCTAACGGGTTCGTTCGTGTAAATTTAGACATCCACACTCGCTTCCTCGCTTGAAAATGGCGCACGAAGCCCCGATAGAGTATTGTCCTCCCGAAATTTGGGACGGTGGCGAATATTGAGAAAAGTGAGAAACTTTATTTGCCGTTTGTTTTCAAATTGTTAGAAGAAAAAGCGTAAAAAATACACGCTAGCAGTCGGGTTCGATCGACCGCGGGGCCAAGTGGATTCGGGCGTTGCGCCTCATGGGGCGTCGGCAGAGCTTACTGCATGCTCCCGAACGGCGAGGCTGAAGCCGTGCGGCTAGCTCCGCAAGACCGGAAGGCTCTTCTTCCAGACGCTGGTAATCGTCTGTCCCGCCACGCGCGCAAGATGCTCGGCAAAAGTGCCGTGATAGTGGAAGCGCGCGGCTTGCGTTCCTTCCGCCTCCCAGTCGAGCCGGACTTCCCATGCGCCGCCGGCGCTGCGATGCCCATTCGCGCCCACAGGCTCGGTTGAGATTTGCCGCAAGCTTGCAAGCGGAATCTCAGCGAGGGGCTCGAAGGCGCGCGTCAGAACGACCAGGTGCTCCGGCTTCACGTAGATGCTCACATTTCGATGTGAGCTGCCGGCTGCGGAAAAGTCCCCTCCATTGACCACCACCAGCGCCTCCAATTCGCGCGCGACATCGTCCACGCTCTTCTTCTCAGGACGCGCGCGGACGAGCGCTCCGAAGGCAACCAGAACCACGCCCAGAATCAGCGAACCGAGGCCCGCGTCAGACCGGGCTACTCTCCAGATGAGCGCGGCCCCGCCGATGCCCAAAACCAGCCGAGCGATCAGCCATGCTCGCGGACGGCGGCGCAGGCGACGAATTCGAGGGATCAGCAGAATGGTGCTGAACAGGATCGCGATCCCGAGGCGTCGAGCGCGAGTCTTCATGGGCTCGCGCTCAGTGGCGCGTTGCTTGTTGTGCTCGGGCATCTCTCTACGTGTTTCTCCGTGTCCTCTGTGTCCAGAAGCCTTCAACACAAAGGCCACAGAGGCTCCGTGACCTCTGTGTTGAGGAATTGTCAGCACAGAGATCGCGGAGAAGCTCGCGTTTTGGAGACCGCGCTCCCGCGCGGCGTCATGACTCCACGCGTTTGTAGCGCCGCGCCTTCGATTCGTATCGCGGCAGGCTGCCAGGCGGCACCTGTTGAACGCCGACGCGGATGTTCAACCGCTCGCGAATCGCGCGCGCCACATCATTGACGGCAGTTCCCTCCGGCGCCTCGATCTTCACAGTCAGGTCATCGAGTCCGCTGACCTTGCGAATCTCCACCTCGTATTCGGCGGCGCCGATATGGCTGCGGACTACGTCATCGATGGCGGCAGGATAAACGTTCATGCCGCGCACGACCAGCATATCGTCCGCGCGACCGAGCACACCTCCGCGCGCTCGCGCGAACGTCCGTCCGCAGACGCAAGGCTCATCGTCAACCAGAACGATGTCACCGGTCCGGTAGCGGATCGCCGGCATTCCCGTGCGTCCGAGCGCGGTCGCGACCAGTTCGCCGGGTTCACCCGTGGCGGCGGGGCGGCCGGTCTCGTGATCGATAACCTCGAAGATGAACTCGGCCTCATTCAGGTGGATGCCGCCGGGGTGCGACTCACACTCGAATCCCCAGGCCCCGAGCTCGGTGGCGCCGGCATGATCAAAACAGGCCGCGCCCCAGGAGCTTTCGATGCACGTTCGCACATGCGGAACGCTCGCCCCCGGTTCGCCGGCATGAATGGTAACGCGCACCGCGCTTGAAGCGAGATCGAGTCCGTTCTCACGGCCTACCTCCGCGAGACGTAGCGCATAGGTTGGAGTCGACAACACCACCGTGGCCTTTTGATCGAGGATCGCTTTAAGGCGCTGCAGCGAACTCATGCCGCCGCCGGGCAGACAGCGCACACCTAATCGCCGCGCGCCGTCAAGCGCAGCCCAATGGCTGACGTAAGGACCAAAGGAGAAGGCGAAGAACGCAGTGTCCTGCTCCGTCACGCCGGCGGCACGATAGACGTAGCTCCAGCATCGCAGCCAGGTCTCCCAGTCCTCGGCGGTATCGAGCCAGGCCAGCGGATTGCCGCTGGTTCCGGAAGTCTGATGCAGGTACGGATAACGGGATTGCGCGTAAGTAAGCAGGCGGCCGAACGGCGGAAACGTTCGTTGATCTTCGACAAGCTCGGCCTTCGTGGTAAACGGGACCTTCGCCAGATCCTCCACGCCGCGCGCGGCGAGATTGAAGCCGTTGACGGCCACTTTCTCGCGATAAAAAGCGTTGCTCACGACCGCGCGCGCCAGGCGGCGCAGCTTCTCGTCCTGAACCCGGCACAAATCATCGCGGCCGAGGGTCTCGAGAGCGCGGTCGTGGAAGTGGTGTTCGGGCATGGGTGAACTTTCGCGAATCGGTCAGGTCGGTCAAGATCAAGAGTCGACAGTTGACAGTCTACAGTTGACAGTCGAATGCTGAAGGTCGAAAGTCAAATGCCAGCTCGCACCACTTGTTCGACTTTCGACCTTTGACTTTCGACCTCTGACTTTCGACGTCCGATTCCTGAACTCTTTCGACGTTAGCTGTCGACTGTTAACTGTCGACTGTCGACTGTCAACTTTCCTCCTACTTCTTCTCCGACGGCATGGGCGCGGGCATGTAACGGTGAAAATCACCCGGCACATGCGTGTGCTCGAACTGGATTGTGGTGTGGCTGATGCTGAAACTCTCTGCCAGCGCCTGCCGGATCTGTTCGCAGATCACCTCACTCTCGGAAGTCGGCATATCCAGCACGCGCACGTGGCAGGAAAGAGCGTGCGAGTGCGATCCCAGGCTCCAGATGTGAATGTCATGGACCTCACGCACTCCGGGCACGCCGAGCATGACTCCCGCGACGGCCGAAGGGGTCATGCCCTTGGGCGCACCTTCGAGAAGAATCTGGACCGAGTCCGTGACCACCCCGGCCGTGCTCCACAGGATCATTCCCGCGATCAGGAAAGCCAGCAGAGGATCGATAATATGCTGGCCGGTGCGCGCGATCAGCCAGGCGCCGGCGATGATGGCAATGTTGGAAAGCGCATCGCCCAGGTTGTGGATAAGGACGGCGCGAAGATTCAGGTCGCTGTGGCCAGAGCTCAGCGCGAGCGAAATCGAGCCGTGGATGACCAGCGCGATCACACCGACGATCAGCATCAGGCGGCTGGAAATGGGCTCAGGCGAAAGAATTCGCTGGTAGCCTTCGTAACAAAGATAGAGGGCGACGGCAACCAACAGGAGAGCGTTCACGAAAGCCGCGAGCACGCCGGCACGCTGATATCCGTAGGTCCGTCGAGGGTCGGGGGATTTGCCTTCCAGGTAGATTGCGAGCCAGGCGAGCGCGAGCGAAGGAACGTCTGCCAGATTGTGCCAGCCGTCGCTGATCAACGCCAGGCTGTGTCCCGCTCGTCCGGTGATGAACTCCACCGTGACCAGCGCCAGCGTTACAAGCAACGCCAGGTTAAGCGTCGTCTTGGACCGTGAATGCGAATGCGAATGCGAGTGAAGATGCATTGCACCTCTGGCCGGATTTTACGCGATTGGCGAAGCGGGTCGCAATCGGGTGCTCGCGCGCGAATTCCTGGGCGTCCTCATTCCCACCAAAGCCCGGCACGTCGTCATTCCCGCAAACGCGGGAATCCATCAAGAAGACTCACAGACGAAGTGGATTCCCGCTTATAGGTCAGAGCCGAAGACCTATGACGTGCCGAGGTCCCACCTCTCATTAAGCCTGCATGTGAGTCAGCAGATGCACCAGGGTACGCACCGGATGACCCGTCGGTCCCTTGGCGAGATACGGCTTCTCTTCATTTGACCAGCGCGTGCCCGCGATATCCAGGTGGACCCAGGGCGTGTCACCCGCAAATTCACCCACAAACATCGCCGCCGTGATGGCGCCACCGTGGCGTCCTCCGGTGTTGGCGAGGTCGGCGATCGAACTCTTATACAGGTCGCGGTAATCCTCATCCACCGGCAATTCCCACATCTTGTCGCCGACGGCCTCCGCACTCGCGCGGACGCGATTCACCCAATCCTTGTTCCAGCCAAAGACTCCGGTGATAGCGGGGCCGAGCGCCACCGTTACCGCGCCCGTCAGCGTGGCCGCGTCGATGATCACGCCAGCGCCCTGCTGCTTCGCATAGGTGATCGCGTCGGCGAGGGCGAGACGGCCTTCGGCATCGGTGTTGAGCACTTCGATGGTCTTGCCGGACATCGA
This sequence comes from Terriglobia bacterium, assembly GCA_030037755.1. GTDB lineage: Bacteria > Acidobacteriota > Terriglobia > UBA7540 > UBA7540 > Gp13-AA77. Next base: position 3,550 of record JASHQD010000572.1, on the reverse strand, counting down.
GGTGAGGACGTCGCCCGGCCGATAGGCTTTGCCGCTCGGCATGTTCTCAGCGGCGGGAATCACGGCCATCACCCGTGTAGACGGCTTCAGTTGCGCAATCGCGCGCATCACGCCCAGCATAGTTGCGCCGCCGGCCATATCGGTCTTCATCTCGTGCATGTCGGCGGCGGGCTTGATGGAGATTCCGCCCGTGTCGAAGGTGATCCCCTTGCCCACAATCGCGATAAGCGGCGCAGACTCCGGCGGAGGCTGCGGCGGATTGTAACGCAGCACGATCAGCCGCGGCGGCGCATCGCTGCCCTGTCCCACGCCCCACAGCGCGCCCATTTTCAGCGCTTGGATCTGGGTCTCATCCAGCACCTCACAGTCGAGACCAAACTCGTTCGCCATTCTTCGCGCGCGCTCCGCAAGCATCTCCGGTGTCATTCGATTCGAGGGCTCGTTGACCAGTTCGCGGGTGAAGTTCTGCGCCTCGGCGATCACTCGCCCGCGCTCCGCCGCGGCACGCGCGTCGTCGCTCGGGGCCTGGCCGCCGGTCGCGAAACGGAATTCGTCGATGCGCTTGACGGAATTGCGCTCGCTGCGGTAGGTGTCAGCGTCGAATTCCGCGAGCACGGCGCCTTCGGCCAGCGCCTGGACGGATTCCGGGTCGGAAGTTTTTGGTCCGAGCACCCAGGCCATGCGGTGCACGCCGCGGGCCCGCAGATAGCGGACCGCGGCGCCTGCCAGCCGGCGCAGCACCGCTGTGGAGAACTTGGACTCCTTGCCCGCCCCGATGACAAGAAGCGCGCGCGCCTCAAGGCCCGCCGGGCGATGGATCAACGTGGTCTCGTAAACCTTGCCCGTGAGTTCGCCGGACTCTTCCAGTTCTGCAAGCATCGCACGCGTGGTCTCGGGCAGATGGCACACGGACCCATTCGCCGCAGGATCGTCGTCAAATGCGAAGGTCCCGAGCGCCGGCACAGCGAGTTGATCCAACGATTCGGTTGCGAAGTCGATCTTCAAGAGGATGCCTCCCGCGGAGTTTGCTGTCAGTCTCTCAGTACGTCAGTTTGTCAGTCTGTCAGTCTCAAAGTCTGTCAGTCTCTCAGTAGGCCACAGCTTGTCGGCACGTCAAATCATCACGGGTCACTGGCTTTTCACTGACACTTCAGACCTCATCCTTCATCCTTCATATTCAGACTTGAGACTTCATCGGCTCCGCCGCTGATGTTCTCTGATGTCCTGGGCCGTTTCGCGATCGATGGTGCGGCGCCGGATGGTCTCACGCTGATCCCAGACCGTCTTGCCCTTGGCCAGCGCCAGCTCACACTTGATTAGATTCTTCTTCAAATAAAGGCGCGTCGGAACCAGCGTCAGACCGCGTTCCTGCGTGCGGCCGCGAAGCTTGTCGATTTCGTTGCGATGGAGCAGCAGGCGGCGCTCGCGCATGGCCGGATGATTCAGGTAGCTCCCGGGCTGATATCCCCCAATGTGGCAGTCGAGCAGCCAGACCTCGTTGTTGCGGACGGTCGCGTAGCTATCCTTCAGAGTCACCTTGCCTTCGCGGATCGACTTGACCTCAGTGCCCGTCAGCTCGATGCCAGTCTCGAACTTCTCGAGCAGGTGGTAGTAGTGTCCGGCCTGCCTGTTCACGGCAAAATTCCGTGGCGCTTCGCGTTCAGCTTTCTTCGTCTTCATGGCAACCGGGCGGGCACACAGCCGAAGATAAAATGTTAGCACAGGGAGGCTTGCCTGCTGCCGGGTGGGATGGGGAATCTATCGGCGCCGCGCCTCGCGGACACTCGCGACGAGATCGTCGGCGATTGACTCGGCTGTTGTCGCCACCGCCTGCGATAGCGGCGGGGGCTTGTAGGGTTGGCGCACGATGTCCTGCCAGATGGCGCTTCCGTTCCGGCCCAAAAGAAAGACTTCGGAGTGGACGACCTTGAGGTGCGCGGAATCGAAACACGTGCCGTGCAGGACGGCATCCGCGTCGTGGCGATCGGTGACGATGCGAAACACGCCCTTATTGCCGATCTGCTCGATGAGTTTGTCCGCGAGGCCGTTATCCATGGGCTCAATGAAAATGCTGTGGACGCGCAAGAGGTGATTAGGATCGTTCGTATTGGGCGCGTGCGGACCCGCCAGCGATGGCGCTGCGCCGAGCGTGGGCTGATTCGGCTGGGCGGGGCCCGGCTGATCGGGAGGCGGTCCCAGAGTCGGCCGCGGCGCTTGCTGCTGTTGATTCGGTTGCTGCTGGGGCTGCTGGGATTGATCTTGTTGCTGGCTTTGAGGCTGGTCTTGTGCGGGAAGTGCGCCGGCACACAGCAGCGCGATTACAAAAAGTCTCAAAAACGCCTTCGGCATTTCTTCGAGACCTCCCTGCTGATATCAGTCTAGCAGAACGGGCCTTGAAGTCGAAGTGGCTAGTGGCTGCTAGTGGCTAGTGGCCTGTCTCAGAGAGATCGTTAGTATGAATACGATGGCGAACATCGAAATACTTCCAGCGAATGGGCTGAGCGTTGGCCGAGTAGGCATGGATGTAGCGACGGAGTTTGCGAGCGAGGTCAGCCACCGAGGTGAAGACCCCACGAGCGATCACTTGGCGTTCGATCTTGGCGAACCAAATCTCGACCTGATTCAACCATGAGGAATAGGTCGGGGTGAAGTGGAGTTTCACCTGGGGATGTTCCTCCAGGAACTGCTCGACGGTTTGGGTCTTATGGGCCGAAAGGTTATCGAGAATGATGTGCACTTCCTGCCGCGGACGGCACTGGGCAATAACTTCGCCCAGGAAAGCCACAAACTCCCGGCTGGTGTGGCGGGCCGCGGTTTTGCCATGCACGCGCCCCGTGCGGGTGTCCAGGGCGGCGTAGAGCGAGAGGGTGCCGTGCCGGAAATATTCAAAGCCATGGCGCTCGGCGCGGCCCGGAGAAAGGGGCAGGACGGGATCCTTACGGTCCAGCGCTTGAATGGCCGATTTTTCATCCACGCAGAAAACGGCCGCGTGCTGAGGCGGATTCAGGTAGAGGCCAATGATGTCAGCGGCCTTAGTTTCAAAGTCGGGATCGTTGCTGGCCATGTAGCGCTCCAGCCGATGCGGTTTCAGGCCCGCTTCTTTCCAGACGCGATGAACCGCATCCTTGCTGACCTTCAGATGAGCGGCCAACCGGCGGCAGCTCCAGTGAGTCGAGCCGTCGCTGGGCTTGCGGCGGGTAGCCGCCAAAATCCGCGCCCGCAAGGCCGGAGTGCGGACCTTGGGCTTCTGGCCGGGATGAAATGTATCCAGGCCTTCCAACCCACTCTTCAGGAAGCGCCGCTTCCAGCGCAGGATGGTGGGCGCGGTGGTCTGAAGTCGTTCTTGAATGAAGTTGAAAGAAAGACCGTCCGCCAGCATCAGGATGAGCCGGGCGCGAAAGACATATCCGGCCGGCAAAGCGCGCGACTGCGCAATCTCGCTCAGGTCGCGTCGGTCTTGGATCGTCAGCAGCAGAGGATCGGCAGTGAATGGCATGCATATTCGGATGCATGATACATGCTAATGGTTACTCTGCGACAGACCACTAGT
>JASHQD010000571.1 GCA_030037755.1 Terriglobia bacterium | reverse complement strand
GCAGACTCTGTCTCCAGCCCAAGATCTCAAGTGAATCACGCGCGAAGGCCGCGCCTGTCCTCGGACGCGCTCTTAAGCCTTAAGCTCCCGCAGATCGATCTTCTTCCGGTCCCATTCTCCCAATCCCATTGCACCCGCGATCTCGACATGTTCCGGCTGCCGATGCACAAACGTGCTGAATTGATCCGGCGTATCCTCGACGAGCTTCTTTTTCCCAACCGAAACGCGCTTGGCGTCGATCACTTCCCATCCGATGTGGTCCAGGGCGACAGGGTCGGTAGCGAAGTAGAGCGTGTTATGCTCCCACACGAACTGCGGACGCGCGAAGGGTCCGCCGTGGTAAACGCCCTTGACGCCATCCAGGATATTCAGGACGGCCTTATTGCGGATCACCGGAATCGAGACTGACGCCGGAATGAAGGCGTTGCAGGCGTTCAGGCTAGTACTGGAGTGGCTGCGCGCCACGTTGTTGACGAGGCCGTGCGACAGGTTTTTCAAACAGAGGGTAACACCCGCCGATTGGTGGTCCTTCAGGGCAGGGAGATTAATCAGCTTGTTCACTTCGCGAGTGATGAAACGAGCGGCGTAGGAGCGCCGGGCCGTCGGATCATCGATGCTTTGTCCGGGCAGCGTCAGGGCCATGTCCATATAGTGGTCGGGATCATAGCCTTCGATTGCCTGCTGCACGTTGTCGCCCTTCTCAACCGCATAGCTGCTGCGGACGCCGTCGGGTAGCCATTTGTCGAAGCCGGCGTCGAGGAACTCGGTGCGATAGCGATCGTAGACTACGATGTCCCGACGCTTGACGCCGGCCGATTCGAGACCGTCGATGATTTCGCGCACCACGGTCGCGTCCGAAATCACGTAGGGACGCCCGACCGGGTTGACCTTGATGCCCACCACGTCGCCCGGCTCGACGAAAAGTCGCCAGGCATCGGGCCACCCGTCGGCGCCGGTCAGTTCTTTCATGCCGAGGCGCATCATCCGTCCGACCGCTTCAGCCTGGTATTGGCCGGAGACCAGCACGCCGGGATTTTCGACCGCCACCACGCGTCCCTTATAGAGTCCAGGCATTCCGAGGCGGCTAGTCTCGCTCTTCGATTCAGCCTGGGCGGCCTGGGCGAGCGCCCTAGCACCCCCGGCTGCCATCGCCAAAGCTCCTCCACTCACTGCCTTCATACACTCGCGACGCGTAAATCGCATGAGAACCTCCTCTCTGCCCGTCCTTTCTACCACCGAAGCGGTAGGCGCTACAAATCGCTCTCCTTCGAACGCCCCCGCCTGGGCCGAAGCCCCGGCAACCCCACCAGCGTACCGTCGACCCTGGCCCTCGAGGGCCGGGTGGCGCATTGGTCAAGGCGAGTGCCGGCACGGCGTTTGGGCGCGAGCAAGTGTTTTATCTCGTATCACCCTCATTTCAAGGGACATTTCAGCTTTGTCCCAAGCAGTTCCCGCCTGCTTGGAGGCAACCGCTTGATCCGGTTCGCCCGCCCGCCCGCCGACTCTGTAAGAAGAAAAGGGATCAAAAAACATGCACCCCACTCTTAACCGTGTTGAGTTCGCGGGGTTCGCCTGGAAGCACGGGGCGGCTCGATGGCGGGGACGCTTGATCCTGCGCGGAAGAGCCCCGGGGCCGGCCATGAGGGCCGGTCGTCGAGAACAAAGCGCCGTCAAAGGCGTGCCACGACGCGGCATCGCTTGACTCCGATTCTCTCCGGGGGAACCAGAGAGGCTAGCAAACTATGAGCCGCCTGTCAAGTGTTTTCTTGAGACAGAGCTGTCCTGGTTTCGATGTAGTGGCGGCAGCATCAAGGGCACGGCTTCAGTGGTGCCAACGGCGCCTCTAACTCAGGTTTCCATTCCGCCCGGCCGTCGAAATCGCGACACGACTCCTGGGGCCTAGCCTACCTGGGCGGCCGGCGTTTGCAGCTACCTCGGGCCTCTCCAGGATTCCAGTCCTGTCGAGCCAAGCGCCAGAAGGCCAAGAGTCGGGGGTACGAGAGATGGTGCCTCAACGCTTGCATCGCTGGTCTTGGTCTGCCCTGCGAGGATCTTCTGCCCGGCCACGGTGTTATACGCATAGCCGGTCAGAAGGGTAATAACGGAATTGTTTTCGATTTCGACGGTGAGCCTGGCCCAGCCATAGTGGGTCTCGCCGTTAATGCTGAAACGTATCCCGAGAAAACGGTTTTCGACATTGGCCCAGTTACCGTTCGACTCGTGCCGCCCCATGATGCTGTGCCAGGCGGTGGCCATGAAGCCGACGATGAAGAAAGGCTGGGTCGAGCCAATCGGGGCGCCGATGGGCAAGGCAAGTGCGCGGACCGAATGGGATGTGATCACGGCGTTTTGATTCCAGCCGGATGCAAAGACCATCTGACTGACGCTGGCCGAATAAGAGTTTATTTCGTTGGTCAGCCCGATGTCGGTCACCCCATCGTGGTTCAAGTCAAGCGAGAGGAAGCTTTCGGTTTTCAGCCTCTCGTGCGCCGGGGTGTAAACGATTTGAGCTGCAGCCGGCGTTGCCAGGGCCAGCAATCCCACACCGGCGGCGCCGGCGGCGGCGCAATACGAACGCACACTGCTCTCCAGGGTTCCGTGAAGCGGCTTCGTGCGTAACATTCGTATTGGGGCTTCGGACTTCATACTCGGTCTCCCTCCCGGCCGGAGCCTCCGGCGAGTTGCAGGCGTGCGGGTCAAGGATACATCCAGCGGTCAAGGACTGCAATCTGGC
>JASHQD010000570.1 GCA_030037755.1 Terriglobia bacterium | reverse complement strand
TGGCCAGTGTTTACCTAGACCGAAGAGAGCGTCATATCGGCTAACCGGCCGACAGGATCTCGGGCACGCTGAGAGCGACCACACTCGGACATGGGATTGACCCGCGATAGACACCAAGTGCACCGTGTTTCAATCTCGCCTTTCCTGTTGGGCGCGCATTGCCCGAACTAAATCCCACTCAACCGGCGATAGTCGTTCCCTTTCAAGCCGACGCTAACACCCTCATCGTGCCCTACCGGCTCCTGTTCAAATTTCTACGTTTCTTAAATGCGCGCCGACAGTCCTCATCTGCAAGCCTCATCGCTCGATAGTCGTCGGGCAGAAAACCAAGGTGGGAAACGACGAATTCTTCCAGTGTGAGAGGTTGACCCTTTCGCGCCTTTTTCGATCGCCGTGGCTGCTGCTGGCGCTGTGGGAGCGTAAAGATTTCGGTTCGCGAACAGGACCCTGGGATGTATACTGCTGGCGTTCAGGATAGTCAATCCAATCCTGGCTAAAGCGAACATTCCGGTTCAATCAACAGGGTGAAGCGCGTAATCCTTGCGCGCCGGGATGCCGAATCACGATCCTGGTGGAGGAGAGTTCAGATGAATAGAATCGAGCGGTTCGTCACTTACGCGATGTTTCTCATGCTGACGTTGTGGATTCCCGTAGCATTGTTTGCGCAAAGCCCATTCGACGGCACCTGGCGTACCAACATGGGGCAATCCAAACTATCACCCAAGCCTTATGTTTTTTCGGTGAACGGAGGCATGTACGACTGTTCCAGTTGCAGCCCGAAGATCCACGTGAAGGCTGATGGGCAGGACCAGCCCGTTACCGGCCAGCCTTACGACACCGTCAGCGTGCGTGAAGTTGATTCCAAGTCGATCGCAACCACGACCAAAAAGAACGGCACGACGGGACCGAACAGAGTCGGACCGTGTCGGACGATGGCAACACTCTGACGATGAAGATTACCAGCCATCCGGAGAACAGCGACCAAACGGTGAGCGTGGAAGTTACCTGCACGCGGGTAGGAAAGGCACCGGCTGGAGCAAATGGGACCTCCGGTTCGTGGCGAGTTAACAAGGTTCAAGAGAGTGACAACGGCCTCACCACCACCTACAGGGGCAGTGCCGACGGGCTGACCATGTCCGAACCGACAGGCGAGAGCTACACCGCGCAGCTGGACGGGAAAGACTACCCGGTCAAGGGATCGTACACCTATAACTCGGTCGCTTTGAGGCGCATTAGTGCTAACACGATCGAGGAGACCCACAAGCGTGATGGCAAGGTGATCTCAATATCGAAAATGACGGTCGCGCCGGATGGGAAGAAAATGACGGTGGTCTCGACGAATAAGCTGACCGCCGCAACCTCGACGTACGTCGCTGAGAAGCAGTAGCTCCGTTCCGGCTGCGGCAGTTTGTTGAGGGCCTCAGCTGCGGCGTAGTGCCACCGCTTGCGAAGGACCGTCAAATCCTCGACCTCGAACAGCCGCTTCTTCCTCCGGCTAGGTCTACGCGCCGCGTCGCCCTGCCTCGATCCCTTTACGCATCTCGCGCTCCCCTGCGACGCTGCGTAATGCTACCAGCGTCCTGGGGGACCTACCGAAAAGCCGGCCATGGGTTCGCGACGGAATCTGCCCGGTCTATTGGACCTTAGCACAACACCCCCTCGGACCGCTGCGGTGAACCTCCACTGAGACAGTCCGTATTTGCGCACTTTGCCATTCGATGAATTTTGCTTCTCAAACGAGCTCCTCGGTCTTAGACACCCCTGCGGCTGGTGAAATGAGGCGAGCTCTGCTGGAGAGCGACTCGCTGAAGAATAGCCAGCCGGAGACTCGTCGCGGCCGATGGTCCGGGGAGCACCTTGTGGGCCGCACCGGAACTATCGCGCGCGAGTTGCCGTTTCGTCCGGCGCCACGCCCTCCGCGCTCGGCGGCGGCCCCGCGAAAATCAATCTTCTGGTGCCCATCGACCTGGTAATCGATCATTTTGTACAACTGTAGATATGACTATGTTGTATAATATTGACTTATAACCTGCTGGTTTGCTCTTATAGGAACGGCACTTTTGCGGACGGATCAACGTCTGCCACGAACTGGGGGCAGAGGTCGCCAGAGGAGATATCGGGACAGCGGCTCTACTCGGATTCGTCTCTTAGTCACCGGCAACCCGTACTTAAGGAGATAGCCATGTCTGGAAAATCGGGCCAAACCGGTCGTTTGGGAATGGGCGCGAAGGCCATCCTGACCTTTGCGGGTCTTGCAGCGTTGGCGGCGGTGGCTTTTGCCTCTTCCGCGGACGACTCTCGTAAGCCGACCCAAACGGCGCACGACCCGGGCGTCCGGGGTTGCAATCCGGGTTGCGGAGCAGGGACACAAATCACTGGTTTGAGTCAGACCCAGCAAGAGACCTTCACCGCCGGGCAAACGAACTTCACCTCCGTGTTTTCGGTTCCGGCCCCCCTTAACTCGAATTCGACGACCGGTGGCCTCGGTCCGGTGTTTAATTCGAATTCTTGCTCGACTTGCCATGGGTGGCCGGCGGCCGGAGGCATGACAGCATGGGACTTGCCCGGTGGTACGACTGCAACCAACCCGCTCTTCTCGGTGTATCAGGCGGATGGAGCTACCAACACCATGCCCTTTTTTGAGACGGCGCAGGGACCGGAATTGATAGCCCGGTTCCCGTACAACGAGTCGGCAGTCCCCCCGACGCCAGACGGTTCCATACACCAGCTCTTCACGGTGACAGGCCGGAGCGACGCTTCGGGATGCAATCTGGCGCAGCCTAACTTCGACCAAGCGCAGTCGCAAAACAATCTGGTCTATCGGGAGCCGATCGAAACCTTCGGCGACGGGCTTATTGAGATTATCGAGAACGGCTCGATCAGAAGTCAGGCAAGCTCGGAGTGTGCGAATCAGGGTACGGGAATCTGCGGCACGGTCAGCGTCGATCCGCACACGGGCGATGTGAATCGCCTGGGTTGGAAGGCGCAGTGGCGCGGATTAATCACGGCGTCGGCCGAGGAGCTGAATACCGAGCTAGCAGCCCGTGGTAAAAACTGGCGAGACAGTGAATTTTCCTAGTGACGCGGGGCTGAATTGGGAAGCGATGCGTGTAGAATGCAGCCATGGCGATGGGACGACGGAAGGATCAAGAGCAACAGGAAGAGTTATGGGTGCCGCGCGAGGCCCTGGCGAAGGGTGCGGGGCATCCCTTCTATCAACGCTTGAACCAGTTGTTGGAGGCAAGCGGGTTCGACGAGTTTGTCGAAGAGCGTTGCCAGGGGTTCTATAAATCTGAAGAGAAGTGGGGACGGCCGAGCCTGATTCCGGGGGTGTATTTCCGGCTGCTGTTGATCGGCTATTTCGAGGGGC
>JASHQD010000569.1 GCA_030037755.1 Terriglobia bacterium | reverse complement strand
GAGCCATGCGCCGGACTTCGCAGGCCTTTGTTGGCCTTCAAGGGACGCGATTCAAGGCTCCAGGAACATCAAAGACACGGGGCTACCGAGGGCTGTTCAGACAAGCGCCCGGCGGTCGGGCGTTGAATCGAATTGGCGCCAATCTCGACGCACTGAGCTGGAATCTCCAAGTGGAAGGTTGCCATGGAAAAACAACTTCCGGTATTTCATGACGCTGAAGCTCCGCATTGGCCCTACTGGCGGATGATTGGCTCCGGCCTGATCGCCGTTCTTCTGATCTCCTCCATTTCCCAGGCGCAGAACCCGCCCGCGATCCAGACCAGCGACATGGAATCGTTGTATAACGGCCTCATGAGGGCGGAAGAGACCAAGGGATTCACTCTGTCGACCTTCTACGGCGGCAGCTTCTTTAGCGGGGACGACGTCACGGAATGGGACATCACACCCGGATACCAATTCAACAAGTATTTCGCGGTCGACGCGGGCCTGCCGGTTTACTTCATCCGAGGACCGGGGATCGTCAATACGCCGCAAGGTCTCGAGCAGCAGCATCTCAACGCCAACGGCATCGGGGACGTCTATGCCGACTTGCTGCTGACGCTGGCAAACCCGACGATTACCTACCTGGGCGACTTTCGCGGCACGGCGCCCACGGGCAACACGGCGACGGGTTTTAGCACCGGCCGGGTGACTTACGACTGGGACAATTATTTTCAGCACGATTTCGGACGTTTGCGTCCTTTTGCAGACGCGGGACTCGCCAACTCACTGGGAGACAACCAGTTCTTCTACCGTCCTTTCATCACTTTCGGCACCGTGGGGATCTTCGAGGCCGGCGCCTCCGTGCGTATCGTCAGGCAGTTCCGCGTGGGAGCCTCGCTTTACGACGACGCGCCGATCGGCCGGCAGCGGGTCATCGACCGCATCAACGGCACGGAGTCGACGGGATCCTCAGCGATCGATCGCGACAACGGCTGGTCGGGCACATTAACCTACAGCCCGACGACGTACCTCGTCTTCGAAGCGGGCTACGACCGCAGCGTGCACTATGGTCTCAATGTGTTCTCCTTCGGCGTCGCTTTCAACATCAAGCGGGCGTGGACGGCGGCGCGGGGAGCAATCTAAGTAACGAGTGGGTGTCCGGTTCAGTTCGTTACCGTAACGAAATCGCTGGGACAGCCCATTAGTCCCTCCGCGTCAAATCCGCGACCGTAGAGGAGTCTGCGAGCCGTACTACGAACGGCTTGACGGCTTCGGGCGCGATCGCTGCCCGGCCTGAGAAGCGTTGGTCGTCGGGCAGTTTGCCAACGGTTCTTCGGCAAGAACAACTCAAAATGAGTCTCTACCCCTTCTCTAATTGACTTGACATTTATCGATGGGTGCGATACAAGGGACGGCGCCGGGATCGAAAGTGGAAATCCCGGGTTACGAGGAGGAAGCGTGGCGATCATCATCGGACACATCGGCAGCGATGCCGGATACACCATCCTTTACCCGGACGGAACGACCTACCACTCGCCGGGCTGGGCGGAAGGTCAAACCGAGGATTTCCTGGCCGCGGTGCATGTCGTGCGCAGCGCATCCACAATTAAAGCTCCTGGAGTTGCCGCGGAAGTCCTGAAAGGTGCGCGAGCCTTCATCGAAAGAGAAATTGAAGCGCACGTAAAAAGTGAGCCGGGCGATAAGGTTGTCCTGCTCGTCGGCGGATAAAGGGGCGGGCGCGGCAAATTGGGAGATGCGAGCGAAGATGCAGAGCGGCGTTACGTAGCTTGGTTCCACGAGCTTGACGCGTGGACCGAGTATTGGGACGTTTACCATCCCGAAACGCGCGGCCGATTTTATTTCGGAAATGGCGGCGACGAGCCGGGGTTATTGACGCTGATCCTTCCTCGCGGCCAGCGGCCCGCTCCGTTCCAGGCTTGGACCAGGATGGCGCTCGGGCTGGACACGGGCACGCGCTTCGTTGAAGAGATTCATAAGCCTGGGGTGGCCGCCGCCATCCGTGAAATAGACGACTTGGTGTCCGGAATCTTTGCGCGACATTTTCGCGACGCACGGGACGCGTCCGTCCAACAGGATTACCTGAAGGCCACTTTCCGGTTTGCCACCGATACCCTCCCACCAGCCGCCGAACGCGATGCGCGAATCGCCGCCAGCGACCCGCGCAAGGCGACCGCAGGACGCCACACCCTGGACGGCGATCTGATGTGGTTCGCCTGGGCCTTGGAGCTGGAAGGAGCGCACATTCTCGACGACGGCTCCCGTGAGGCTCTGCACGCGTTAATGCTGGCGGGCGTGGCCGTCGGCTGCTCGGCCAACTTCGCCTGGCGGGGCCATCGCCGGACGCGCGCGGAATATCGGGCTGATGACTCCACCGCCAGGCTACTCCACGACCGCGGAACTGTGTGGGCGCGCGATTTGCACAGCGCCTCTGAGGAAGTGCACGCTCTGTACCGAATACGCGAGTGGGGGCGAGCCTAGTAGAAGCGCAGGTGGGGGCGACAGCGCTTTTTTCATGTCGGCGCCACCCGCGATTGCTCGATTCAATCCAGCGTGTCCATCTCCACTATTGAGCGATCCTCGCGCAAGTAGAAGCTCCAGATCGACCACGGCCAGTCCTCCCTGACGACTTGCGTAAACAAAACGGTAGATTGTCAACTAACTGTCGACTGTAAACTGTAGACTCTTGGACGTCTTAATCATCGGCGCTGGAGTCGCTGGCCTGGCGGCAGCGCGATCGCTTTCGGCCGCCGGAGTTAACGTATCCCTTCTCGAAGCACGAGACCGGATCGGCGGGCGGATTTGGACGGTTCATGATCCCGGCCTGGAAATCCCGCTGGAACTCGGCGCCGAGTTCGTCCATGGGAGGCCGCGGTCCGTTTTCGAGCTCGCGGAGAGGTGCCGGGCTGCAGTCGAGGAAATGGTTGAGCGGCATGAGCGCTGGCGGGATGGAAGGCGCGTGAACCGGCCCGATCTCTGGGAGGAGACCGACCGAATCTTCGCGCGAATGGCCGATCCCAATCTGCCCGACCAGACTTTTGCGGAGTTCATCGCCCGGATCGATGCGGATGAGGAAGTGCGGCAGTCCGCTGTGGGTTTTGTGGAGGGCTTCGAGGCCGCCCGCGCCGATCTGATCAGCACGAGAGCGCTCGCGCAGGAGAACGCCGCTCAGGACGCCATCGGCGGCGACCGCGCCTTTCGATTTCCCCAGGGCTACGAGCGGCTGGTGGATTGCTTGTGGCAGGACTGCGCGTCCCGAGGAGTGAGACTCCATCTGAGCGCCGCCGCCACTGAGGTCGAGTGGCGGGCCGGCCGGGTCAAGGTCGTTGCGCGCAACGCGGTAGATGGCGCGGAAAGGTCATTCACGG
>JASHQD010000568.1 GCA_030037755.1 Terriglobia bacterium | reverse complement strand
AAGCAGAATGGCGCCGGCACAAGTGCCGAAGATCGGTTTGCCCTGTGCCGCGAAGTCGAGAATGGCGGGAGCAAGCTTCTCGCCTTCAAAAAACTTCAGCATGGTGGTGCTCTCGCCGCCCGGCATGATGAGCGATCCGGCGTGGTCGAGGTCCGAAGCGTGCTTCACCAGCAGCCAGGGCGCGCCGATGCGATCGAGCATTTTCGCATGGAGGGCGAAGTCGCCTTGGATAGCGAGGATGCCGACGGGCTTGGATTTGTCTTTCATTGGACGAAGTGGCTAGTGGCTGGTGGTTAGTGGCTAGATCTTCATTTCGGATTCTAGCCTCGGCCCACTAACAAGTCGCACTGTTCTGGCCACTAGCCACTCGTCACTAGCCACTAGCACCTGGACCTACCCCGCCGCGGTCACGAGCACCGCGTTCAGCGTCATCGGCACCGCAGACAACGCCTTCGACACCGGGCAGTTCTTCTTGGCGTTCTCGGCGAATTCCTGGAACTTGGCGGCGTCGATTCCGGGAATCTCGCCTTCAGTGTTCAGGTCGATGCTGGTGATCGCAAAACCTTCGCCGACTTTGTCGAAATGAACGTTCGCGACCGTATGGATCCGCTTCGGCGTGAACCCGCCCTTCGAAAGTCCGGCCGAGAGCGCCATGGAGAAGCATCCGGCGTGCGCCGCGGCGATCAATTCCTCGGGATTCGTTCCCGAGCCATCCTCCATGCGCGACCTGAATGAGTAAGGCCCGTCAAACGCGCCCGAGCCCAGCTTGATATGACCCGTGCCCTGAAGAAGATTTCCGTTCCATTCCGCTTCTGATTTACGTACAGGCATGATTTCCTCCTCTTTTTTTCAAAGTGGCCAGTGGCGAGTGACGAGTGGCGAGAACCCACTCGGCGAAAACAACTGTCATGCGAGGGCTGCCTCGCCCGTTCCCGCTTCGTCGCCGTTCGTCATTCATCGTTCAGCATTCATCGTTTTGACTCGCCACTCGTCACTTGTCACTCGTCACTATATTTATCACTTCCACCCCATCCGCTCCCTCAACGCCGTAATATGTGCCACATGATGCCGGCCGTGCCAGGCGTAGATCGCCACGAGATAGTCGAGGTCGATCAGACCACGCTCGGGGTGATTCACCTTGCGCGCGAAATCGGACGCCGGGATCGATCGCAGCAGAGTTACCCAGCGGTCGTGAAGCGACTCGAGCAAGGTGAGCGAGGTCTCGACCGGCGTGTTCTTCGAATCGGGCAGCGCGGCCCACAGCGCCTCGTCATAGGCTTTGACGGCCGGCTGGTCTTCGGTGAGTGCGAGCTTGAAACGCACGTAGGAATTCATGTGACTGTCCGGCAGATGATGGACGACCTGGCGCACGGTCCAGCCCTCGGGACGATACGGCGTATCCAGTTGCTCCGGCGTCAGACCCTTGACGGCTTCGCGCAACCGCGCGGGCGCGTCGGCGATCTGCGCGATCAGCTCGGCGCGGTCGGCGTCGGTGAGTTCACCGTTCCATTGGAACTTGCCGACTGGATATCGCAGATCAGTGGCTGTTTTGGTCGCTTCCATGGCTTCTCCTCCCCACAATCATTCACACGCGTCCATTCATTTCTGGTCTCCAACTCCAAATCCGAGGCGCCTAAAGTCCTCGTCGGAGGCTCCGCGCTGCAACCACTCCACGGGAGACTCAGACTCGACTGTACGGTTGACCCAGACGACCTGTCGCAGGCGCCTAACGGTTTGACAGACGCCACGAAACGGCTCACGAGCTGTGTTCTCGTCGAGTGACGCGACAGGTGCGCTAGCCTGCAGGGCTGCTTCGATCAGGTGAAAGTCCTTTAGCATGCCGTCAAGCTCCCGTTGACTCCGTGCCGCAGCGCTCACTCTCTTCCGGAGATCGACGTCCGGCTCAATTTCCATCCGATCGACTTTCTTCCGCGCCCGCATTGAGCGCCACCACGCTCGTGCGAAGCGCGATCTGTTTCGGTCCCATTCCGCCAAGCCTTCGCCGCTTATGACGATATGGTGGCAAACCGTCCGCACTTCCTCCAAAAAGACCCGACATCTGCTCGACACCGCCTGCTCTGACTCCCCGGCAGCTCGGGCAATCGAGGCGTCAATGACGATTCCCCTCCCCCTCGAAGCCACTACCTTCTCCCGAATTCCACCGCATCAAGGTAGTCTCCCTCGCTCTTCAGTTCTACCTCGTCGAAATCCATCGGCCAGTCGCCAAAGGCACCGTTTTCGTCCAGATCGGCGCTGGTAATCTTCGTCGCCCCGTCTGCCTCGCTGCGGCTGAACCAGTGGAGCTTGACGAGCTTCGGGTCAAGCTCACCTTTCGCAACCAGGGTTTGAATCCCGCGAATCAGGAGCGAGCTGTGGGTTTCAGCGATCAGTGTAACGCCGCGTTTTGCGGCATCAGCAAGCACATCCGCTAACTTCACCTGGGCCCTCGGGTGCAAGTGAAGCTCGGGTTGCTCCAAATATACAGCCTGCCAAACCTTCGCCGTAACGAGTGAAACCAGGACAGACAGAGCCGTGGGCACGCCGAAACCTACATCCGCAATGTTCACAAAATCAGCGGGAGAACGACTTGTGGTCGGCAGCCTATCGACGTGCAGTTCGATCTGTGCGTCGTTAATACGCTTGGCCCGAATGCTTCGAGTAAGTCCAACTCTCTCGAGTTGACTGTTCAGCTTGGCCAAGCGATCCCGGTCTCCCGCCGCCTGCCAGAGCTCGATCAAGCTCGCCACGTAAGGATCGAAGGTTCCGGGAAACGTCGGGCCGGTACCAGTCTTGGGGTAGGCCCTTTCGAAGCTTCCTCTCAGTCCAGGGACGTGAAGCAAACCCGTGATAAAATGCGCGAACCTGTACCCTGGTGAGTTAGCGGAATTAGAGTGCTCGCTCTTGGATTCGACTCTCAAGAAGCACCGGTCCGGCACCACCTTCCAGTGCCGGTTCGCGCTTAGGTCCGCCGAAAAAGGCAGACGGTGTGCCCCTTGTGGTGTAAGGTTCGCAGGAAGGTCGTACATGTTGCCTAGTTGTCGGAAGCGGTTGCGGTCGACCTTGAATCCGCTTTCACTATCGTAGGAAAAGTCTACCCAGATTCCGCCTTCGGAACCCACCCCTATGCCAACTTCGAATCGACCTTGGGCGGTACCTGGGACCCTGGGGACCATTTGCTCCCCTGATGTGAACTTCACGTTGGGGCCGTTGATCAGGAGGGGCCCTGGATCGTAGGGCGCATCCAGCGTCTGTTTTAGCAACAAAAGGGCTTGGATAAACGTGCTTTTTCCCGAGCTGTTGACCCCCGCCAAGATGGTCAGCGGTCGCACCTCAATCGACTGCTTCGAGGCAATCGACTTGAAGCCACCCACCGTGATCTCAGTGATTCGCGACTCAGCCTGGGCATCAACGCTGATGGCGGGCGTTAAAGTCTGGACGTCACTCATAGCTTCACACTGCCACGACTTCCGCGCTGGAAACGGGTTCAGGATTGGGGTTGCCGTCCTCACGCAAGCCTTCGAGGTGAAGAGGAATAGCCTCGCGAATCAACGTAAGAGCTTCCTCGCGCGTGTCGGCCACAACCGCGCAACCAGGGAGGTCGGGCACATACGTCCCCACACTCTCTTTCGCCGTCTCAACAATCACAAGGTATGTCACGCTGTTTCACGCCACCGGCAACTGACAACCGACAACTGACTACTGACCACTGACGAACTACCATCCTCTCGTCTGCAACAACTCCTCCGGCTTCAGCTTCGCGACATCAAGCCCGCGCATAGCTTCGCCCAACTCCTCGGAGCACTCCGCGACGACCTGCGGTTCGTTGTAGTGCGTGGTCGCCCGGACGATCGCCCTGGCGCGCGGAGCCGGATCGTCGGATTTGAAGATGCCCGAGCCTACAAAGACAGCCTCGGCGCCCAATTGCATCACCAGCGACGCGTCTGCCGGAGTCGCGATGCCGCCGGCGGAAAAATTCGGCACCGGCAGCTTGCCGTTCTTGGCGACGTACTGCACGAGTTCAAACGGCGCGCCCAGGTCCTTCGACTTGGCCATCAGTTCTTCGTCGCGCAGGATGGTCAACTCGCGCATCTCGCCGGTGATGGCGCGCATGTGGCGAACGGCCTCTACGATGTTGCCCGATCCGGCCTCGCCCTTGGTGCGGATCATGGCCGCGCCTTCGCCGATGCGCCGCAGAGCCTCGCCCAGGTTGCGCGCGCCGCAGACAAACGGAGCCTTGAAGTGCCACTTGTCGATGTGGTGGGCTTCATCGGCGGGCGTCAGGACTTCGCTCTCGTCGATGTAGTCCACGCCGAGCACTTCCAGCACTTGCGCCTCGGCGAAGTGTCCGATGCGGGCCTTGGCCATGACCGGAATCGAGACCGCGGCCATGATCTCCTTGATCACGCGCGCCGAAGCCATTCGGGCCACGCCGCCTTCCTTGCGGATGTCCGCCGGAACCCGTTCCAGGGCCATAACGGCCGCCGCGCCTGCGTCCTCGGCGATTTTGGCCTGGTCCGCCGTGGTCACGTCCATGATCACGCCGCCCTTGAGCATCTCGGCGAGACCGACTTTGAGCTTCATCTGATCGTCAAACTGCCACATCAGAAACCTCCTGCAACGCCCCTGGTGATTTCTACCGCTTTCATGTTGATTTCAAAAGACATTCCAGCTTCGTTCGTATCTTCTTTACGCACGAACCCGTCCCGTCACGAATTTCCATCTATATCTGAGATCGGGCGCAAATCGTGATCCGCATCACATCCCACCCTGGCCACGATCCCGGCCACCGCCTCCGCGTCGGCCGGTGTCGACCGGAAATTGACCACGCAGGCCCGCAGGAGGAACCTGCCATCGACGACGGCGTTCGTCAGGAACGCTTCCCCGCCGCGCTGCAGCCGGTCCAGAATCTCGGTGTTCAACCTATTTAGATACTCTGCCACCGCCGCCGATTCGCGCTTCGACCTGAGGTCCTGCGGCACGTAGCGCAGCGTCGTGATACTGAGAGCCTGCGTGACGGCCTCGAGCTCGGGATGCGTCTCGGCCGCGCGATAGAGCGCTTGCGCCACGCCGATGTCGTCCATGATCGACTTGACGTAGCCCTCGCGTCCTGCCTGGCGCAGCGCCAGCCAGACTTTCAGCGCCCGGAAACCGCGTGAGTTCTGCAGGCCGTGCTCGAAGTAGTTGATCATGTCGTGTTCGCCATCGCCCTCGTCGAAATGATAATAAGGAGGGCGATGGCTGAACGTGCGCAGCAGCAGCCTGCGATCGCGGACCAGCGCGCAGCCGGCTTCGAGCGGGGCATAGAGCCACTTGTGGGGATCGACCGCAATCGAGTCCGCTTCGGCGATTCCGGCCAGGTCCGGCACGGCATGCGGCGACGACGCGGGCAGCGCCGCTGCCACGGCGCCGTATGCGCCATCGACATGGAACCACAGATTGTGCTCGCGGCAGATCGCGGCGATCCTGGGCAGCGGATCGACAGCGCCGGTGCTCACCGATCCCGCCTGGCCGACCACCAGGAACGGCAGATCGCCGGCGTCCCGGTCGCGCTCGATTTCCCGGCGCAGCGCGTCAGGATTCATGCGCTGATCGTGACCGCAGGGGATCCAGCGAATTGCCTCGGTGCCCAGGCCGAATAGATCAGCGGCCTTGTGGATCCAGGTGTGAGTCTCGCTCGAGCCGTAGACGCGAAGCTGGCGTCCGGCGCGGAGTCCTGACTCGTGCGCAGGCCAGTCCACCTTGGTTCGCTTGGCCGTGAGGAACGGAATGAAATTGGCCATGTTGCCGCCGCTAGCGAGCAGCCCGCCGCAATCCGGTGGATAGCCAATCAGTTCCGCAATCCAGCGTACGGTCTGCCGCTCGATCTCGCTGCCGATAGGCGCCAGAATCCAGCCGCCGGTGTTGGGATTCACAGCCGAGGCCAGCAAATCGGCCAACGCGCCGATGGGAGCCGGGCCCGCGTTGATGTAACCCCAGAATCGCGGATGCGAACTGAGCAGCGAATGATCAAACAGCAGCCGGGCGGCGTCTTCGAGCAACACTCCGGCGGGCGTCCCGTGCTCGGGCAGCGAATCCGTGCCCATCGCCTGCTGCAGGGCCTGCGGCGAGACAGGCGGAATTACGGGCCGGCGCGGGATGGATTCCAGAAACGCCGCAATCTCGTCCACCAGCTTGTGTCCTGCGGCGCGAAACTCCTCGGGGCTCATCTGCAAAGCCGCACGACGAGTTTCGATTTGCTGCCGGGTCGCTGAATCCATGGATTTTGGTTCCCTTCACCAATGTACGACCCCAGTAAGACGGAGTAAAGGGCATTGAGGTTGACGATCGCCAATTTGTCGTTGGCGGTTGCGGATTGCTGCACCCTAAGGC
>JASHQD010000567.1 GCA_030037755.1 Terriglobia bacterium | reverse complement strand
ATTTCGCCCGGACCCAGCCTGCCCTTCTCCTGCACACGCTCGGGCTCCACGCCCAGAATTCCCGCCTCGGACCCGAGCACCACCAGACCGTCGTGCGTGATCATGTAGCGAGCCGGACGAAGTCCGATGCGATCGAGCGCCGCGCCCACCACAGGCCCGTCAAGAAAAGCCATCGCCGCGGGTCCGTCCCACGGCTCCATCAGGCAGGAATGATAATGATGGAAGGCCTTGACGTCGGCCGGCGTTTCGACCGAACTTTCCCAGGCTTCGGGGATCATCATGAGCAGCGCCTGCTGGACGCTGCGACCGGAGCGCGTGAGCAGCTCGAGCACGTTGTCGAAACTCGCGGAGTCGCTGCCGCCGGGACGAATCACCGGCTTCAGCCGCTCCACGTGCCGGCCCCAGACCGGATGCGCCAGCACCGGCTCGCGCGCCTGCATCCAGTTGCGATTTCCGCGCAGCGTGTTGATCTCGCCGTTGTGGGCGACGAGCCGGAAGGGTTGCGCGAGTTCCCAGCTCGGCATGGTGTTGGTGCTGTAACGCTGATGAAAGAGCGCCGCCGAGGTTACGAAATCAGGGTGACGCAGATCGGAATAGAACGTGCCCAGTTGCTGAGGCGAGAGCAGTCCCTTGTAGACAATGTTGCGGCAGGAGAGTGATGCGATGTAGGTCTGCGCAGCCATCGCCGTCGCTTCATCGCGGCCGGCGTTCTCCATCAGCCGCCGTTCGATCTCCTTCCGAACCAGGTAAAGTTCCTGCTCGAATTCGCGATCGCGGCTGGGCGCCCCCGAGATCAACAGGTGACGCAGGTCCGGCATCGTCTCGCGCGCCTGCGGCCCGAGCGCGCTCTCATCCACCGGAACACGGCGCCAGCCGACCAGCCGCAGATGGTAATCGCCCACCACCTGCTCGACCACACGCATGGCTTCGGCGCGCCCGTCGTGGTCCTGCGGCAGGAAGAAAACGCCCACCGCCAGCTTCGAGCTCGAGACATCGTAGAAGTTCAGGCGCGCAGCCTCTCTCGAGAAGAACGCGTGCGGAAGCTGGACCATCAGGCCGGCGCCGTCCCCGCTGGCCGCGTCGGCATCCACCCCGCCGCGATGCGTTAGATTGGCGAGACACTCGAGTGCCTGCCGGATCACGCGGTGCGACGGGGGCGCGTCAAGCTGAGCGACGAAACCGACGCCGCAGGCGTCATGCTCTTCGCGGCGATACAGTCCGAGATGCGAAACTGGGGAAACTTGGGCCATTTTATCTTTCATCGAGCAGAGTCATTTTGGGGCCTCTTGCCTCCCAACCGAAGTGAATGTTTTTTATGATTGGCATAAGGTGTTTTTCAAAATCGAGGCACGCGCTGATGATAGAGAGTTGATGAAGTGATTCGCTTGCTGCGGGATTTCCCCGATTCGACGGTGGCACAGGCGACGGTGGCACAGGCACTCTTGCCTGTGCAATTCTTGTCGGCTTCGTTCCCCTGCACGGCCAGGAGTGGCTGTGCCACCGCCTCCGTTTCTTATTGCCGCACCCGGAAAGGCACGTTGCTCGAAAGCGTGCCGCTGGGCGTGACCACCTGGACCGTGCCCGTAGTGGCGCCACTCGGCACTGTAGTGGCGATTGCGCTGCCCGTGGCGTTGACGGTGAACGTAGCCGATGTGCCGTTGAACGTGACGCTGGTCGCGCCGGTCAGATTGGTTCCCAGAATCTTGACGGGGATTCCCACTTGGCCGAGAGTCGGTTGTGTTTCCACGAATGGGCCGAGACCCACAGAGAAGCTGAAGATAGTACCCCAGCCCCAGGCCCCGCCCACGTTCGCTGCCCCATAGAAGACGCCATTGGTGTCCTGGACCAGCCCCGCGTAGGGTCCAAAACCATCCGGGCAGCCAATTTGGGAGCAGAAGCTGTAGACTGTCGTCAGCGTGCCGCTTGGGCTGATTTTGAAGATGGTGCCAAAGCCGTTGGCCCCGCCACCCCACGTTGTCCCATATAGGTTCCCATCCGTGGCCTGCACAAGCCCGGCGTAGGGGTATTGGCCGTCCGTGCACGCAGTTTGGGAGCAGAAGCTGTAAAGCGTCGTTAGTTTGCCGCTGGGCGCCATCCTGAATACCGTGCCACAGCCCGAGAGGCAGTTGGAGTCATTGGCGCCGCCGTAGTAGGTTGTGCCGTAGAAGTTCCCGTCGCTGGCCTGGACCAAGGATCCCGTGGGGTCCCCGCCGTCGGGGCAACCGTCTTCCGAGCAAAAGCTGTAAAGCGTCGTCAGGGCGCCACTCAGGGTCATTTTGAAGGCTGTGCCCCAGCCGCCGAATGGGCTGGTACCGCCATTCTTCGTCGTGCCGTACAAGTTGTTGTTGGTGGCTTGGATCAGCCCACCATAGGGGAGGAGGCCGTCCCCGATGTCGAAGCTGAGCAGCGAGGTCAGTGCGCCGGCCGGAGTGATTTGGAATACCGTACCCCAATAGGTGTTGGTTCCCCCACTCGACGTTGTTCCGTAGAGGTTCCCATTGCTGGCCTGTACCAGCCCCGCGTAAGGATAGCTGCCGTCCGCACAAGCGCTCTGAGAGCAAAAGCTGTAAAGCGTCGTTAGCGTGCCGCTGAGAGTGGTTCTGAAAACCTCTCCATCGCCGTTAACTCCACCGTAGTACGTCGTGCCGTACAAATCACCATTCGTGGCTTGGACCACCCCCGCGTAAGGCCAATCGCCGTCGGCGCAACCGCTTTGGGCACAGAAGCTGTATACCGTGTTTAGCGTGCCGCCGGTGGTGATCTTAAAGATGGTGCCGCCGCCGTTCTGCCCGCCGTAGGAGGTTGTTCCGTATAAGTTGCCATCGGTGGCTTGTACCAGCCCCGCCATGGGACCGCCGCCGTCCGTGTATTGGAAGCTATGCAGCGTGGTGAAAGTCTGCGCCGGCAAGACAATCGCCGTCGCCGC
>JASHQD010000566.1 GCA_030037755.1 Terriglobia bacterium | reverse complement strand
CCGAAACCGGCCTTCGAATTTTCCTTCAAATCCTGCGACTTCCGATGTTAACACTTTCCGCCTCTATCGTTTGCCGGCTGTGGCCTCGTTTCTCAGGAATTTCAGTCCCGCGGACGCGAAATCGGGTTACAAGCTTGGGCGCCGGATACAACAACTCCGGCCGGATAGAGTGGAATACCACCCGCAAGTCTCGCCGGACCTGCAGAAACTCGCGATGTCCTGGAGGCTCTTTGTCACCCCACTTCATCACCCAGGTGGAACGCTTCAATCCCGGGCGATTCAGCGCGGACCGCCGCCTTCCTTCGTGGGTGCGCGGACCTGTGGACAGTTGAGGATTTGCACGCTGCGCGCGCAGTCGTGCAGGGCTCAAAGGCTTCCGGCGTGAGAGCCCGGACGCAGTCGAACCTAAAGCCATGGGGCGGCCTCAACCCGAGATCCGAAGGATATCAAGTTTATACCACGATTATATATGACGTAGAAGAAGAGTTAATAGAAAAGTGCGGTAACTGCCGCAGCGATGGCCTCTTACGGCCAGCGCTTCCCCCGAGTGCGATTCGCCACGGTGCTGGGTGATGCTCGTCACACCGTTGCGACATTTCCACAGATAGCATGGTCCACATCGGCGGCGATGTCCTCGCCGGAAGGAGGCGGCGATGGGTGATTGTTTGAACGACAATTGTTCTCGCCCGCTCGCGCGCGTGAAGCTTGGAATGAGACCGACGATATGAGCGCCATCTTCTCTCCCTCGCAAGCGGTCTACGGGATCATTCCAGGGTACCTCCTGTTCCTGATCATTCCTCTTCTCGGCACTGGACTCTTCGCTTACATCGTTGCCAGGCGGCTTGTGCCGCTCCTGCACGCCGCGCCTGATTTTCGCCTTGACCACCCCGCGGCGCGCCTGAAAAGAATCCTGAAGTTCTGGCTCGGACAGTGGAAGCAGCCGCGCTACGCGCTCGCGGGCGTGCTTCACATCGTGATCTTCGCTGGATTCCTGGTGCTGGCGGTGCGTTCCCTCTCGCTGATCATGCTCGGCATCTCCGATCGCTTCGTGATGCCGGGATTCTCCGGAGCGTTCGGCCGCCTCTACAACGACCTGAAGGATTACACCTCGACACTGGTCTTCCTTGCGGTAGTAATTGCCGGCATTCGCCGCGGGATCTTCAAGCCGGCGCGCTACGCGGTACCCGCGAAGTACGGTAAGGACCACACGGCCGAAGCGCTGCTCGTCCTCGGCCTGATCGCGACGCTGATGCTCTCGGAGAGCCTGTTCGAAGGGACCCAGGCTGCGTTTCAGCTTCATCGGGGACATCTCGGGGAAGCGATCATGCCGCTGACGCTCGCCTGGCTCTTCAAAAACGCGCTGATTCTGGCTCCGCCGACCATCACCACAAATCTACGCCTGGGCGCATACCTGGTTCACGAGCTCACGTTCTTCTCGTTCCTGTGCTTTCTCCCGCTCGGCAAGCACTTCCACGTGATCACGTCGCTGTTCAACGTCTACTTCGCCAGGCTCGAGCGCGGAACCGTCAAGCCGGTGCGATGGGGCGTGAGCGACGAGCAGTTGGACCAAGTGAAATCGTTCGGCGTGAAAACATTCCAGGATTTCACGTGGAAACACATGCTGGATTTTTATTCATGCGCCGATTGCGGACGCTGCACGGACAATTGTCCGGCCAATGCCGCCGGACGGCCGCTCGCGCCGCGATTCATCACCATCAAGGCGCGCGACTATGCTTTCAACCATTTCCCGCTGTTCGGAAAAGCAGAAAACGGCACGCCTTTGGTCGGCGGGATCTATTCCGAGGACGAAATATGGTCCTGCACCACCTGCGGCGCCTGCGAAGAAGAGTGTCCGCTGCTGGTCGAGTACATCGACAAGGTCGTCGATCTGCGGCGCGGCATGGTGGACGACGGCAACGTGCCGCAGAGTCTGCAGAAGCCCCTGAAAGCGCTCGAGACGCGCGGGAATCCGTACGGCAAACCTGACAAGAAGCGCGCGGATTGGACCAAAGCCGGGGATTTTCAGCAGTCCTGCAAAGTGAAAGTCCTGGGCGGAAATGGCAAGAGCGACACTGTGCGCGCCGAGACGCTCTACTTTGTCGATAGCATCACGTCCTACGACGATCGGATTCAGGCTATTGGACGCGCCAGCGCCCGGATTCTCGATCACATCGGCGACGACTTCGGCATCCTGGGCGCAGCGGAAAAAGACAGCGGCCACGAAGTGCGCCGGTTCGGCGAAGAGGCGCTGTTCATGGCTTTGCGCGAGGCCAACGCCGACGCCATCAAGGCGTCCGGCGTCACGCGGATCGTCACTGCCGACCCGCACGCCTACAACGCGCTGAAACACGATTACCAGGATCTGCCGCCGGTCGAACACATCAGTCAGGTGATCGCGCGCGAAGTGAAGGCCGGCAGGATCAAACTCAATCCCGTCAAAGCAGAGAAAAGGATCTACACCTATCACGATCCTTGTTACCTGGGGCGCCACAACCAGGTTTACGACGATCCGCGCGAAGTGCTGGATGCGATTCCCGGCTTGAGGCGGGTGGAGATGAGCCGCAGCCGCGATCGATCGTTCTGCTGCGGTGGCGGCGGCCTGATGCTCTTTTACGAACCCAAGGAAGACGAGCGCATGGGCGTGAAACGCGTCCGGATGGCGGCGGAAGCCGGCGCCAATGTGATCGTGACCGCGTGCCCGTTCTGCATGGTGAATATCGAGGATGCGATCAAGGTCGCCGGGCTCGAAGGCAAAATGACGGCGATCGATCTTGCCGAACTGGTGGATCAGCAGATTGCGCGCGAGCAAGCGCCGCAAACGGAGGTCGCGAGCGAAGAACTCGCGCCGGTCAAATGAAGTTCAAGGTTCGGCGAACGTGCCGGTGGGGTTGAAGATTTCACGGCGGGCAGGCTGCCCGCGCGGTCAGCGAACGCCGAGTTACGGAAAAGGAGAACGAGCGTGGAAATCCTGGTCTGCATCAAGAGAGTCCCCGACACGTCGGAAAACGAACTTCAGCTCAACACCGGCGGAAACGACATTGAGCGTGACGACCTGGTCTACTCGATCAACGAGCCGGACAACTACGCCGTGGAAGAGGCGCTGCAGATCGTCGCCAGGACCGGTGGCAATGTAACAGTGGCGACCGTTGGCGGCGAAGACGACGAAGAGGTCTTACGCCGCGAGATGGCCATGGGCGCCAAACAGGGCGTCCTGCTCTCCGACGAGGCTTTCAACGGCTCCGACGGCAAAGGGATCGCCACGATCCTGAAGTCCTACGTCGAGAAGAACCATTACGACCTGATTCTGACCGGCGTTCAGGCCGATGATGGCGCGGCGCAGGTCGGCGGGATGCTGGCCGCCCTGCTCGACTATCCGTTCGCCTCGCTGGTGAATTCGATCGAAGTTGTCGACGGCCAGAAGCTCAGAATCGGCCGCGAAATCGAGGGCGGCAATAAAGAGGTGAACGAAATCGATCTGCCGTGCGTGCTTTCGATTCAGACCGGCATCAACGAACCGCGATACGTCGGCATGAAGGGCATCCGGCAGGTGGCGTCGATCGAAATCCCGGCGCTAAGCGCGTCGGATTTGGGCGTCGCCGAGGCAACGGTCGGCGAAGCTGGCGCGAAGGTGACGCGAATCGACTACTTCGTGCCGGCGCTCGGAAAGGGCGCCGAGATTCTGCAGGGGGGCCGCGAGGAGAACGTCGAAAAAGTGATCGAGCTGGTCAAGGCCAGAGGAGGGGTGAACTAATGGGGCGCATTTTTGCTTACATCACGCACAAAAACGGCGTCGCGGACGATTCCGCGCTGGAACTGGCGATGGCCGCCCGGAAAATCGATCCCTCTGCGTCTCCAACGGCTCTGATCACCGGTTGGGGATCTGCGATTGACGCCGCGTCCGCGTCGGTCGCCTCCTCTTACGCCGAGGTCTGGAAAATCTCGAACGAGAAGCTCGCCTATCCCAATGCCGAACTGGTGCGCAAGGCCCTGGTCCAGGTGGTGCCTGCCGGTAGCATCGTGCTGGTTCCGCACGATCACTTCGGAATCGATCTCGGGCCGGGCCTCTCGGTCAGACTCAACGCCGCGTTCGTCTCTGACGTGCTGGCGGTTGACGCGACCGAAGGAGGCTTTCTGAGGGCTGTCCGCCAGGAGTTCGGCGGGCAGGTGAGCGCTCACGTTCGCTGCGATCTTTCATCCGGCGCAGTGATCACGATTCGTCCGGGCGCGTTCAAGGTGCCGGCAGGCGCCACGCAGAATGGGACCATTGTCGACAAATCGGCGGAAATCGGCGCGCTCGAATCCGGACGGCGATATATCGAGACGATTGCTGCCGAATCCGGCGATGTGGACATCACCAGGCATCCGATTCTGGTTTCGATCGGCCGCGGCATCCAGGACAAAGACAACATCGCAATCGCTGAAGAATTGGCCGTGGCTCTGGGCGCAGCCGTGAGTTGCTCGCGGCCGGTGGTGGACGCCAAGTGGCTTCCCAAGTCGCGGCAGGTGGGATCGTCGGGGCAGACGGTGAAGCCCAAGGTGTATCTCGCGTGCGGGATCAGCGGGTCGTTCCAGCATCTCGCGGGAATCAAGGGCAATCCGTTCATTGTCGCCATCAACAAGAATCCGAAAGCCCCGATTTTTCAGGTCGCGGACGTCGGCATCGTGGACGACATTCTGGAATTTCTGCCGGAGATGACGGACAAGCTCAAGCAGGTGGCCGTCGGTTGAGTATGGGAGCCGCAAAGCTGCAACCCGGGGATACGAGAGACCCGCGGACGTTCGCTATTATCGGCGCGGCTATGGAAGTGCACCGGCTCGGATGCGGATTTCTCGAAGCGGTTTATAAGGAAGCGCTGACGTGGGAGTTCACGGAGCGCGCGGTGCCGTTTCGTCGCGAGGTCGATCTGCCGGTGTTCTACAAGGGTCACCAGCTCAATACCACCTATCGAGCGGACTTTGTTTGCTACGGGTCGGTCATCGTCGAACTGAAGGCCCTCGCGAAGCTAGGTGGGATCGAGCAAGCGCAAATTATCAACTATCTCAAGTCAGCTCGCTATGAGATCGGATTGCTGTTGAATTTCGGAGCTCCGTCATTAGAGTACAGGCGATTTATTTTCTCTAGTAAGAATCCACAGATTTCGCAGATTTCGCAGATTCACGGGACTGAAAAGACAGACAAGCCATGAACTCAGCACCCCGCCGTGACTTCGTCCCTATTGCTTCTGCATCAGCAGCGGCACCGGTAGTCGTCGTCCGGACCTCGAGAATTCTATTCGTGGCTGGGATGCTCATGTCGGAACTTGAATCTGCGTAATCTGCGAAATCTGTGGAGCAGGAGTGATGAACATGATAACGAAGAAGACACTCAAAGCGAGCATTAAGGCACTTCGAGATTTCGCGAAGAAGCAGCTCCCCGACGAAACCTTGCGAGAACTCGATGCGCGCGACGAGTGCCCCCTCGATGTGGTCCGGCACATGTGCAGTCCGGACAAACTCGGGATCCAGCTTCTGTTCATCCCCGAAGAATTCGGCGGATTCGGCGGCGGCGCGTTCGACGTCTACGTGGTCTGCGAAGAGATGGCGCGCATCGACCTTGGCGTGGCCACCTCAGTGCTCGCGACTTTTCTGGGCAGCGACCCGATCACCGTCGGCGCCACCCCCGAGCAGAAGAAGATCTGGTTGACGCGGATCGCGGAGGAAGGGCTGCTTTTCGCCTACGGCGCCACCGAACCCGAGGCGGGAAGCGATTTGGGCGCTCTGAAGACTACCGCCGACCCGGTGATCGAGAACGGCCGGACCGTCGGTTACAAAATCAATGGCAGCAAGCAATGGATCTCGAACGGCGGAATCGCAGGAGCGTACAGTGTGCTTGCGAACACGCCAGCCGGCCCGAGCTGGTTCATCGTCGAGCAGGGCGCGCCGGGATTCACTCATGACGAACCCGAAGACAAGCACGGCATCCGCCTGAGCAACACCGCCGCACTCTCATTTACGGATGTGCATGTCGATGCCGATCGCCTGGTCGGCGGCGTGGAAGGCCAGGGACTGCTGCAGGCGCAGGCGGTATTCGGTTACACGCGCCTGATGGTGGCGGCGTTCGGCCTGGGCGCAGGCTGGGCGGCGCTCGATCGTGCCATTCCGTATTCCACAAAACGCATCCAGGCCGGGTCGCCACTCTCCGAGAAGCAAGGCTACACGCACAAGCTGATCGTGCCCAACGTGGCCCGCCTCGAGGCGGCTCGATCCTACATCGAGGAGACGGCTGAGCGCATCGACGCCGGCGAAGGCAGTCTGAACACCGAAGGCGCTATTGCCAAATACATGGCGACTGAGGCGGGTAATCGCGCCGCCGAGGCCAGCATCCAGGCGCTGGGAGGTTACGGCTACACGCACGAGTACATGGTGGAGAAGATCAAGCGCGACGTGCGTATCACCACCATTTACGAAGGCACCTCCGAGATCATGGAGATGACTATCAGCCGCGATCGCTGGCAGCTTCACTTGAAAACCCGCGGGCAGCATTATCACGAGCAGGCGCGGAAATTCGAATCGCTGCACGCGCAACATCCTGAAGCCGGCGCCAACTCCGCGGCGCTGGCTTTGCACGCGCTGGCCGAAGTGATGGAAAAGGCGCGTGTGGCGCGGCTCACCCGTTACCAGCACATCCTGCTGCGCCTCGGTGAATTGATCGCTTACGCCGAATGCGCGGGCAGCCTCGCGCGGCGCGCGGCCTTGATGGCCGAGGGCAAGTTGAACGAAAAAGCCAGCACTCGCTTCGACGCCGTCGGGTTGGCGGCGCTCGCGCGGATCTTCGCGCGCGAGGCCGCACTTAAAGTCGCCGAAGAAGGATTGTGCTGGATCGCCGGCGCCGGCGGGGTGAGTGAAAGTGAGATGCCCGCGTTTGAAGCAGCGCTGGGATTGCCCGCAATTCACCGCGCACAACTTGGTTTGATTTCCGATATGGATTACCTCAGTGATCTCATCTACGGCCGCGCCGGAAAAGCCGCCGGCGCTGCCGCCTGAATCGCAGGGGCGGCCCTTGGGGTCGCCCCGGGGCAGGCACAAGGCCTGCCCCGCACGACGGACGGGCAAAACGCCCGCCCCTACAGGTCGACCGGAGCGTCATCATGGAAGATACAGCTTATCGAGCCATCGCCATTGTTGGGCTGGGCGCAGTTCTGCCCGATGCCCCGAACGTCGCCTCTTTCTGGGAGAATGTGAAGAACGGCCGCTACAGCATCACGGAGACTAAGCCCGACCGCTGGGACCCCGCGCTCTACTACGATCCCGATCCCAACGCGCCTGACAAGACCTACTCCAAGATCGGCGGCTGGGTCCGCCAATTTGACTGGGATCCGAAGAAGTGGCACCTGGCGATCCCGCCGCGCGTGGTGGCGGCCATGGACGACCAGCAACGCTGGGCGATCGCCTGCACTCAGGAAGCGCTCGAGGACTACGGGTATCCCCAGCGCACGCTGAATCTGGATCGCACTGCGGTAATCCTCGGGAACGCCATGGCCGGCGAGAAGCACTATATGACGGCGCTCCGCATCTACTTCCCCGAATACGTTCGCGAATTGTCGGAAAGCGCGAGTTTTGCGGCTCTTCCTGACGCCATCCGCCGCGAGATCACGCGCGAACTCCATCAAAGGATCGGGAAGCTCTTCCCCGAGATTACCGAAGACAGCATGCCCGGCGAACTCGCCAACTGCATCGCGGGCAGGGTCGCCAACCTCTACAACTTCCACGGACCCAATTTCACCACGGACGCGGCTTGCGCCTCGGCGATGGCGGCCATCAGCGCGGCTGTCGAAGGCCTGGTGGAGAACGATTTCGACGTCGCGGTGACCGGCGGAATCGACCACAACATGGGCGCGTCGTCGTTCATCAAGTTCTGCAAGATCGGCGCGCTGTCGGGCACCGGAACGCGTCCCTATGCTGAAGGTGCCGACGGATTCGTGATGGGCGAAGGCGCGGCGATCTTCCTGCTCAAGCGTCTCGCCGATGCCGAGCGTGACGGCGACAGGATCTACGCCGTGTTGCGCGGCATGGGCGCGTCGAGCGACGGAAAGGGGAAGGGAATTACCGCTCCCAACCCCATTGGACAGAAGTTCTGCCTGCAGCGGGGCTGGGAGAATGCCGGACTATCGCCAGCCACGGCCACAATGATCGAGGGTCACGGCACGTCCACCAAAGTCGGCGACGTCGTGGAGGTGCAGAGCATGACGGATGTGCTCAGCGAGTTCCATCTCCCTGCGGGTTCGATCGCGCTCGGATCGGTCAAGTCGAACATCGGACATCTCAAGGGCGCCGCCGGGGCTGCGGGCATTCTGAAGACCATTCTGGCGCTTCGCGACAAGCTGCTTCCGCCGAGCATCCACTTCGAGCGCCCCAATCCGGACATCGATTTCGGCCGGTCGCCGCTCTACGTGAACACCGAGCTGAGGCCCTGGACTTCGACCGCAGACGGCGTCCGTCGCGCCGGCGTAAGCGCCTTCGGATTCGGCGGCACCAATTTCCATGCTGTGCTCGAGGAGTACATTCCTCACCGGCTGAACGGAAACGGCAAGCGTTCGATCGCATTGGCCGAGACTCCGCAATTCGGGTCGGCAGGTGGCGGCCTGTGCGCGCAGCAACTCGCGCCGGTCCCAAGCGCCGGATTGGCCTTGAAGCCGCCTTTGCGCGGCGCACTGGTGATTGGTGCCGAGTCGGAGGCGGCACTGATCGACCGCCTGCGCGCAGCCCGGAACGCGGCCGAAGCGGGCAAAGCGCCTGCTCCGGCCGCGCCGGCTGAGTCGGATCTGCGGGCGCCCGAACGCGTGGCAATCGACTATGCTGACGCTGCCGAACTGGCCGAAAAATGCGCCAAGGCCCTCAAGGCCCTCGCATCGGATCAACCCACAATGTGGAAAGCCCTGCGCGCGCAAGGAGTGTTCCGCGGCAGGGGCCCTGCCGCCAGAGTCGCCTTCCTCTACACCGGTCAAGGATCGCAGTACGTCAATATGCTGAAAGAACTGCGCGCGCAAGAGCCAATCGTGGCGGGCGCCTTCGCCGAAGCCGATCGCGTAATGACGCCGCTGCTCGGAAAGCCGCTCAGCGAATTCATCTTCGTGGATCACGGCAACGGCCAGGCGGTGGCCAAGGCTGAGGACGATCTGCGCCAGACGGCCATCACACAGCCTGCCGTGCTGGCCACGGACCTCGCTCTCACCCGGCTGCTCGCCGCTTACGGCATCGAGCCGGACATGACTATGGGTCATAGCCTCGGCGAGTATGGCGCGCTCGTCGCCGCCGGCGGGATGCCTTTTGACGACGCGCTCGAAGCCGTGAGTGCCCGCGGACGCGAGATGACGCGCGTCTCCATGGAAGACAACGGACGGATGGCGGCGATCTTTGCTCCGCTTGGCGAAATCGAGCGAATTCTGAAGACGATCGACGGCTACGTCGTAATCGCGAATATCAACAGCAACAGCCAGGCGGTGATCGGCGGCGCAAGCCACCCGGTCGAACAGGCGATGGAGGTTTTCCAAAAGGCCGGTTACAACGCGGTTGCGCTTCCCGTCAGCCACGCCTTCCACACTTCAATTGTGGCGCCTGCCAGCGAGCCGCTGGGGCGGATGCTGGAGCGGCTCCGCCTCGCGCCGCCTCGAATTCCGATCGTGGCCAATGTCACGGGTGACTTTTATCCCACGGGTCCGGGCGTGGTGCCTCATATGGTGGATATTCTCTCCCGCCAGGTTGCCTCACCCGTCCAATTTGTGAAGGGACTCCACACCCTGTACGACGCGGGCGTGCGCGTCTTTGTCGAAATCGGGCCGAAAAAGGCGCTGCAAGGTTTCGCGGACGATGTATTGGGCGGGTACGGCGACGTCGTGTCGCTGTTCACGAATCACCCCAAGTCCGGAGACGTTGCCGCGTTCAACCAGGCCCTTTGCGGTCTCTACGCTGCAGGGCTGGGCCGCAGCAGGCCGGCCGGGGCACTTGCGCGTGTGGCGGAAGCGAAGGCGGCAGTTTCGGCGGTTCCTTCTGCGTCCAAGGTTGCTCAGCCGGGGATGCTCGCAGCGAATCCGGCGCCCGGTAATGGCGGGTTCGCTGCGCCCGCGGTGCCGCACAACGGTGACCGCTACGCGGCTCTCGGTCACTTTTTCGCGAACGTCCTTGAACGCGGGTGGGAAATCTACGGCGGAAGTCGCGCAGCGTCTACGGCGCCCGTGGCGATCACCGGCGCAGCTCTGGGCCTGCCCGGGACCGAGCACGTGTTCGACGACGCCAACATCAGCCGCATCCTGCGCGGCGATCAGTTCATTGACGTGATCCCGACGCGGCTGCGCCGCGCCATGCTCGACAAGCACATCACGCGCCTCGTCAAGAGCGAAAACGGGGCGACATTTGAATCCATCAGCAATCTGGAGGATGTGATCAAGCTCGCGGCTCGCGGCGGAATTCTCGATCTGGAGAGCGAGTTTGGCGTTGCGGCGGAACGTGTGGCGGCGCTCGATCGTGTGACACGCCTTGCGATCGCCTCAGGTATCGACGCGCTGCGCGACGCCGGCATTCCTCTGGTGATGCGCTATAAGACGACGAGCAAGGGGACGCAACTTCCGGATCGTTGGGGACTACCGGAGGCGCTGCGAGACGACACCGGCGTGATCTTCGCCTCCGCTTTCCCGGGTTATAACGCCTTCGCCCAGGAATTGACGCGGCATCACGCCGACATGGCACGTCGCGAGCAGCTGAACATGCTGGCGAGTCTGCGGAACCGCGCCGTCCAGGAAAACGGCCATTCCGTCCTGGTGCAGGAGCTCGATCGCCGCATCGGCGAATTGCGCCTGGAACTCGAGCGCGACGGCTACACATTCGACCGCCGCTTCCTGTTCCGGATTCTGTCCATGGGTCACTCGCAATTCGCCGAGTTCATCGGGGCACGGGGTCCCAACACCCAAATCAACGCGGCCTGCGCGAGCACATCACAGGCTTTGTCGCTGGCGCACGATTGGATCGCTGCCGGGCGCTGCCGGCGCGTGATCGTGGTGTCGGCGGACGATGTCACGTCCGACGACATGATGGAGTGGATCGGCGCCGGATTCCTGGCCAGCGGCGCCGCGGCCACGGATGAGATCGTGGAGGACGCAGCGATTCCTTTCGATCGCCGCCGCCACGGCATGATCGTCGGCATGGGCGCGGCGTCTCTCGTTGTGGAGAGCGCGGAAGCGGCGCGCGAGCGCGGAATCCGGCCCATCTGCGAGGTGCTGGCCGCGGTGACCGCGAACAGCGCCTTCCATGGCACGCGCCTGGATGTGGAGCACATCTGCCAGGTGATGGAGAGCCTGATCAGCCAGGCCGAAGCGCGAAGCGGCATCCGCCGTCGCGATATCGCGCCGCAAACGGTCTTCATTTCGCACGAAACATACACGCCGGCGCGCGGCGGAAGCGCAGCCGCTGAGATCGAAGCTTTGCGCCGCGCCTTCGGACCCGTGGCGGACCAAATCGTGATCGCCAACACGAAGGGATTCACCGGGCATGCCATGGGCACCGGCATTGAGGAAGTGGTGGCGGTGAAGGCTCTCGAAACGGGATGTGTTCCGCCCGTC